>NZ_JBEORT010000059.1:0-43056 GCF_040302425.1 Streptomyces sp. NPDC126497 | reverse complement strand
CGCAGGCGCCGCGCAGGGAGGCGGCCCCGCCGGCGCCACGTGCGGAAGTCCCCGCCCGGCCGCGCACTGCCGGCGACGTGAACGTACCCGCCCCCGGCCGCCACACGGTACGCACCGGACAGACCCTGTCGTCCATCGCCGATGCGCGCGGGCTCGACTGGCGCGTGCTGCACGCGGCCAACCGGGACAAGGTCTACGACCCGGACCTGATCTTCCCGGGTCAGGTGCTGCGGATCCCCAACGCGGCGTAGGGCACCACTGGTTGCCCCTCCCGACCCCTGCCCGGGAGGGGCTTCACCGTGCACGGGGTTGCGCAGACGCCGGACGGGTGGTTTAATCAAATCAGGAATTGCTGACCAAGGAAGGTAGACCATGGGCCGCGAACTGCTTGACGAGATCGACGCCTGTACGTGCATCGAGTTCTGCGACGAGGACCCGAAGACGGCGTGCTCGCTGTCCGGCCGCCCGCACGTCCACCCGGAGGACCCGAACCACCCCGGCGCCTACGGCCCGTGCCCGGTCCACCCCGAGCGCCCCGGCGACCACTGACCGACGCGACGAAGCCCCGGAGCCACCACGGCTCCGGGGCTTCGTCGCGCTCCGGAAACCGCGCGCCGCCCGGCGGCCGACAATGTCGACATGGTGGACCCGAGGCTGAGGACCCGCGCGGCGGAGCAACTGCTGATGCACGCGCGGACGCTGACCGCGCCGCGCTGGACCCCGCTGCCCCACCAGGTCCCGCCGCCCGGCGACTGGTACGGCTGGCTGCTCATGGCGGGCCGTGGCGCCGGGAAGACCGACGCCTGCGCGCGGTACGTCCACGAGCACGTCATGGGCCCGCCGTGCCTGCCCGGCCCCGTCCCGCACTGGATCGGCATTATCGCCCCGACCCTCGGCGACGCGGCGACGTCCTGCTACGCCGGGCCGTCGGGCCTGCGGGTGCACAGCCCCGAGGCGACGATGACCACCGTCCAGGGCGGTACGGTCATCCGCTGGCCCAACGGATCCGAGGCGAAGCTGTTCGGGGCGGACAACCCTGGGAGCGTCGAACGCCTGCGGTCCGGCGGTAACCGGTGCTTGTCGTGGCTGGAGGAGCTGGCCGCGTGGCGGTACCTGGACGACACCTGGGACCAGATGCGGTTCGGCCTGCGCACGGGGCCGAGGCCGCACTGGGTCGCCTCCACCACCCCCAAGCCCCGGGCGCTGATCAAGAAACTGGCGTCCGGCGGGGTGGAGAACGTCGTCCTGTCCCGGGCGTCGATGTACGACAACCCCCACCTACCCCAACACATCCGCGACGCCCTGGAGGACGCCTACGCGGGAACGCAGATCGGCCGGCAGGAACTCCACGCCGAGATCCTTGACCAGGACGAGAACGCGCTGTGGACCCGCGCGATGATCGACGCGCACCGGGTGCGCCCGACCGACCTGCCCGACCTGGCGAAGATCTCCGTCGGCGTGGACCCCTCGGGCGGTCGGGGCGAACAGGGAATCGTCGTCGTCGGCAAGGCGATGCGCGAGCACGTGCGGGCCGACGGCCGCCCGGCGCAGCTCGCCCACGGGTTCGTCATCGCCGACCGCACCTGCCACCTCTCGCCGGACGGCTGGGGCCGGCGCGCGGTACAAGCGGCCATCGACCACGAGGCGGACGACATCTGCGTAGAGGTCAACTTCGGCGGGGACATGGCCGTCAACACGATCCGTGCGGCGGCCGACTCCATGGGTGTGCGCATCCCGATCAAGGTGGTGCGCGCGACGCGGGGGAAGAAGGTGCGCGCCGAGCCGGTGAGCGCGTTGTCGGAGCAGGGCCGTTGGCACATGGCCGGCGACTTCCCGGAGCTGGAGGACCAGATGTGCACCTGGTACGACGAGCTGGACTGGTCGCCGGACCGGCTGGACGCGATGGTCTGGCCGGCCTGGCACCAGCGGATCGTGAAGGCGACGATGACCGGCATCGCCGTGTCCGGCGGCCTGTCCTCGGCCGCGCGCTCGATTGGGTGACGGGGTTGTTCGGCCGCCCGACATATGGTTTAGTTAATTCAACGGAACACCGACCAAGGAAGGCACCGCTGTGGACGACCGAATCCGCAAGCAACCCGCGTGGGTGCGGGACCACATCTCCGACCTCAACTCGCGGATCGCTTCACTCAGCGCCGCGCTGGACGAGGCGCGGGCCGCGCTCACGGCGGGTCCTGACGACTCCGACGTCTTCGCCGAGATGTCCGACGTGAGCCGCCCACTGGGCAAAGGCGTGGACGTCACCTTCGGCACCGGGGACGATACATACACCGTGTCCCTGCGGGACGAGGCGCTGTATGTCGACGCTGCCCGAGACCTCTCCATCGAGCCGGTCACCTCGTTCGTGGTCGTGCTGCGGATGAAGGAGTCCCGATGACCGACACGCCCCGCCCCATCACCGAGGACGGCCCGCACAGGTTCGCCGACCGCGTGCCCCTCGGCACCCGCTACGCCGACGAGATCGGGGGGTACACCCTGGTCGCCTACAGCGTGGACCCGGTGAGCCTGCACGCCGTGCCGCTGCTCATCGCGGACGAGGATGTCACCGGCGGGCCGTCCGCCGGCCGGTGGGACCGCATCGGCGACGGGACGGTGCCGTTGCTGGAGCCGTGCGACGTCACCGGCATCGGCGCGCCCGAGCTGCGGCCGACCGGGCCCGACCCGGTCAAAGCGGCTGCCGCCCGTGAGGCGCTGGCCGACCGCGTCCCGCCGCTGCTCCGGGACACCCGCGTCTTCGGCCAGGTCATGCTGACCGAAGACCTGGACGGCGCCGAGGCGGAGGTCGCGTGGCTGGAGTCGGCCAAGGCGGAGTTGCAGCGCCGCCGGGAACAGTGGCAGGCGAACCGCACCGTGGGGAGGTGAGCATCATGTGTCCTACGTGCCACGGCCGCGACGGCCAGCACCACGTCCAGTGCCCCGGTTTCTGACCGATCGGAGCCCCGGAGCCTCCCCCGGCCCGGGGCTTCGCCGTCCCCTGAAGACTGGGTAGGTACACCGCATGGAAGACGATCGCCTGCTGACCGCCGTGGCCGGGGCCCTGCGCGAGCACGGCGTGGACGACCCGCGCGCCGTGCTCGCCGCTGCCGACGCAGCCGTCCGCGTCCTTGGGCGGGACCGGTGCGTGTGCAAGCGGGCCGTGCACGCCGAGCACCATCTGACACCCGTGGCCCGGTGCCCCTGGTGCGCGCCCGACGCGGCGCCGGTGCCCCGAGCGCGGCAGACGGTCACCGTGCCGACGGGCGGTCTGCTGTAGAAGCCCCGCCGCCGTCGGATCGACTCCAGCGGCGCAGGGAAGCAGCTACCCTAGTCCGCATCTGTGCGCGGCTCTGGCCGGGATACTTGGCCACGGCCTGTTCACCTGAGCCCTTGCAATCCAGGTACTCACCGCCCACCTGTCGCAGGTGCGTCGTCATCGTCCGGGTGGTCTGATGAACCGCGTCGGTGGTCCCGCACTGGGGGCAGCAGAGAAGCATGCCCCTGAACGTACCGACGAGGCGGCGCCCGAGATGGTGAATCGGCGGATCTGCCCTACCCTGCCCCGGGATTGATCCCACCTAGGAGGCAGTCATGGGCAAGGTGTACGGGCGGGAGCCGGCGGTATGGCTGGCGGCCGTCGGCGCGGTGTGGCAGATCCTCTCCGCCTTCGGCCTCGGGTTCGGTGCGCAGCTCCAATCCATCATCACGGCCATCGTCGCGGCCGTCCTCGGCATCATCGTCGCCGTGCAGGTGGGGGACGGGGTGATCGCGGCCGTCAACGGCCTCGTCGTGGCCGCCGTGTCGCTGGTCAGCTACTTCGCGTTCGAGTGGAGCGCGGAGGACCAGGCGCAGGTCGTCGGCGCCATCATGCTGCTCGTCGCGTGGTTCGTCACCCGGCCGAACGTCGCCGCGCCGCAGCCGCCCGAGGTTTCCCCGCCGGGCCGTCTCGTCGCTTGACGCAACCGGGCCACCAGGCGCAACGTCTCTCCTATGGCGGGGCGTTCGGCCTGGTGACCACCTCCGATCGTCGCCCGACAGGGCGTCCCGTCCACGACCCTGGAGCGCCCGCCGTGCCCACCTGGCTGCTCATCGCCTGCATGATCCTCGCCAGCTACCGCGCCGCCCGCCTGGCCGTGAAGGACACGTTCCCGCCGGTGCTGTGGCTGCGCGACCGCCTCGCCGGCGGGTGGCGTCCGCTGACCGAACCGGAACAGGAGAAGTGGTCCCCGGGCCGGCCCCGGGGCGAGGAAACGTTCGTCCGTCACCCGGCCCTCGGCACGCTGATGGTCATAGACGGCGAGCTGAACCGCTACGTGCGCCGGGCTCGGTGGTCGCCGCACTGGCTGGCCGAGCTGATCTCCTGCCCGTGGTGCGTGTCCGGCTGGCTGTCCGCCGCGATCACGGCCGGCGTCGCCCTCACCGTCGGCGTGCCGGCGCCGGTCCTCGTGTGGGGCGCGGTGTGGGGCGCTTCCGCGCTGCTCGCCTCGCGGGAGTGGGCCTGACGATAGGCTCGTCGGCCATGACGACCACGGAACCCCGCACCCCGGACCAGCTCGCCGACGCCGCCGCCGAAGCCGTCCGCGCCCTGGCCCACGCCACTCTGTCCCGGCCGGCCGCAGGCTGGCAGTACCCGG
The DNA here is from genome assembly GCF_040302425.1 of Streptomyces sp. NPDC126497. Lineage (NCBI taxonomy): Bacteria > Bacillati > Actinomycetota > Actinomycetes > Kitasatosporales > Streptomycetaceae > Streptomyces > Streptomyces sp. NPDC126497. Next base: position 38,428 of record NZ_JBEORT010000059.1, on the reverse strand, counting down.
ACGAGGCACGCAACGTCGTGGCGAACCTGGCGATCCTGGCCGAACGACTCCCGCAGGCCCTCGGACAGGTGGAGTCGTTCATCGGCGCGCACGAGGACGCCGGACGGCTGCGCAGCGAGCACGGCCCGGACGACCTGGCGCAGCGGCTGCTCGCGTTCCACGGCGCGGTGGCCGGGGCCATCCGGCACGCCCGCGCGCTGGAGGCCGCGCTGGGCCGGGCCCATCAGTCCCTCGGGGCCGTCAGTTCCACGGAGTGACCTCGCGGCGTCCTCGTGCGTGCCGGTAACGTACGGTCCATGACCGCCACGGAACCTGTGTACGTCCTGATTCACCCCGACGGCCGCGCGGAGTGGGGTGACGAGATCGCCGCAGCCAACGAGCAATTGGGCCCGCACGGCATCGGCCGGGCCTTCCTCACCGACGGCTCACGCCTTCGTATCGCCATGTCCGACTGCGCGCTGATCCTCCCTGACGTGTACGCGCCCAACCCGTACGCCGCTGCCGCGCTGGCCCGCGTCGCCGGCGTCCCCGCCGGGGCCGCTCCCGAGACACGCGGCCCCATCGTCCTGTTCGGCTGGGACCCACGCAACGAGTGGGACAGCACGCGTCCGCTGACCCCCGATGAGCGGGGCCTCATCGGCGAGGCGTTGACGGCCGCCGGGTGCACCGTGGCCTAGACGGTCCGAGGGGTTGTGCCGAGCGCACACCCGTGATTTAATCAAATCAAGGAACGGCGACCAAGGAATGAGGGCCGGGACATGGGCGAGACTCGCGCGTACATCGAGCAGATCACGGACGACAGGGCGAACCTCGCGGTCTACGAGGGCGTCACGATGTACGGGGGCCGCAAGGACCCGGCCTGGTCCGAGCAGTACACGCTGGAAGACGACGGCGTGGACCACCTCTTCGCCGCGCAGCCCGAGCAGCCGTTCACCGAGGCGGACCGCATCCTCGCCGCGCACGGCTTCAAGCGCGAGGGAGTGTGGGTCGTCGGTGACGCGATCACCGGCACCTACGCCCGCATCTCCCGGACCTGACCATGGGGGCCCGCGAGGCGGCGCCGTTCACGGTGGAGCCGAGGCAGACCTACATGCCGTGCCGGGCCTCCGTCGGATCCCGGTGCCGGCCGTTCGTCGTGGAACGCGTGCACGGGGACGACGTCTACGTCTGGGACCCGTTCGGCGGCCTGCGCGGCCTCGGCGGACACCGGTGGGTGAAGGCCTCGTCCCTGCACCCGACGGGCCTGACCGACAAGGTCGCCGAGCGTCGGACCGGGTACCGGCTGCACTCCGTGCCCGCGCCTGGGCAGGAGCTGTGCGGGTCGTGCATGACCTGGCTCGACCCGGACGACTTCGCCGATGTGGCGTGGGGGCTCGGGCACAGTACGTGCAAACCGTGCATGGCGGACATCGAGGAAACGTACGGTCGACTCTGACCGGTCCTACCGTACCGAGACCGAGGAGACATCGTGACCACCACCACCTTTTCCGACATCGCCGACTGGGTGAACCACCACTACGCCGACGGGACCGCTCCGGACCGCACGGAACTCGTCCGCAGGATCGAGGATGCCGCCGGGGCCGATCCCGGAGTCACGGCCAGCGTGGCGTACGTCGTCACGCACTACCGGGCCGAGCGCGGTCAGTTCCTCCGGACCACGGTCGAGCGTGTCTCGGACCGAATCTTGGAAAGGCTGTCCCACCCGGGGCCGACGCCGCCGTACAACCACCTGCGGGTTCAGACCGTTGTCCGGGGTATCGCCAGCGACATGGCCGAGGGCTGGGTGCCTGCCTGATACATGCCGCAGCGAAGCCCCGGAGCCGTCACGGCCCGGGGCTTCGTCATGTCACAGGAACCGGTCCACCAGGCCTTCGTAGACGCGGACGGCCGCCGCCGCGTGCGTCCGCTTCAGCGCCTCGTCGTCGCGGCGCCGGATGTAGCGCATCGTCGTGGACAGGTGGCTGTGGTCGGCGAAGCGTCGGATGTCGTCCGGTGTCGGTTTCCCGTCCTGCGCCTTCTGCCCCTCGTCGTACATGTGGGTCAGCTTGCTCGCGCGCAGCACGTGCGGGGTGAGGTCCCGTCCAGGTAGAACGCCGGCCGCGCGGCCGAGGCGGTTGAGCAGCCGGTCCACCGCGTGCCGGTCCATCGGCCGGCCGTCGTCGTCCAGGAACAGCGGCCCGGACACGGAGTCGTCCCAGCACCGGGCGCCCAGCTCGCACAGCAGCGGCGGCAAGGTGAACGTCCGGGGCTTGCCGCCCTTGCGTCGCAGGGTCAGCTTGCACTCGCCGCCGACCGACCGGATGTCCCGCCGGTCGGCGGCGCAGCACTCCGAGACGCGGCCGGCCAGCGTGTAGATGAGCACCAGGACGAACGCCTGCCGCGCCGTGGCCGCCTGCTCCATCACGGCCTGGAACTCCTCCACCTCCAACACCGGCGTCATCGCCGCCTCGTCGTGCTGGTCGATGACCGGCCGGTCGTACCGGGTGATCGGATTGACGATGTCCAGCCGGGTGCGGAACTTCGTGTACTCGATGAGCGACGTCAGCGACGAGGCCAGCCGGTTGACCCGGCGCGGCCCCAGCTTGAGGTCGTCGGTCCACGCGCGCCAGTGCGGGATGACGTCCGGGGTGATCGCCCCGAGGTACCACGGCTCGGTTCCGACCAGCTCCCGGCCGGCGCGGGCCCAGTGCCGGATGTCGTCCGCGTACTCCCGCCGTGTACCGTCGGAGGTGAACCGCTCGGAGGACAGCCACCCGGCCACGTGCCCGAACGTCTCGCGCTCGCACAGCTCGTGCAGCAGGTCGAGGCGGTGCACGCGCGGGCCGAGCCGGCGCGTCCTCGGGTCGCGGGGCGCGACGGTGCCCAGCCGGTCCCGCAGGGACATGACGGTACGCAGCGCCGGGTCGTCGACGGCGAGCGCTCCGGGTTCCGTGGTCGTGATCGTCACAGATCAGTCGAGACCTTCATGGAACTGGCGTACGCGTTCTTCGCTGTCAAGCAAAGCCTGGCGGACAGTCTCGTCCTTGATCTGGTCGGGGGAGTGAAGCAACTTCCCGACACTGTGCGCACGGGCGTGTACGACGGCTGCGGCGGAGACCTTCGACCCGTCAAGATCCCGGCCGGTGAATCTCCGGAAGGTCTCCCCGTCTTCGGTAACTTCTTCGCTCAGCCGGGCTTCGAACGCGGCAAGTGCACTGCGCAGCCCGTCGACCTTGTCCCAGGCGTAGTAGAGGTTACCGCCACCCATTGCGCCGGCGATTCGGCCGAAGTAGTCGACCAGGCGGGCGTAGTCCTCCCCCACGTTGTTTTCGGGAGACGAACCGCCGAGCGCGGCGTACAGGTCGGTCATCGTATTCCTTCCGGGTGGTGGCGGATCTGACGCGATGAGCCTACCGGGACGCAAGATCGCCCGATGCAAAACACACGTTTTGCGCTTCGCCAGGAGCGATTCTGCGGGACGACGGTTTCGTGGCAACCTCCGGGTTGTCCACCGGCCGCACCTATGGTTTAATTAAGTCATCGGGCAGGGGTCCGGCCCGACGGACCAAGGAAAGAAGGAACCGACGATGAACAGTTCGACGATCGCCAGCGAGATCCAGAGCGTTGCCCCGTCTGGACTGCGCGAGGGCGACGAGCTGCGCGACCCCGCCACCTACGAGCCGTTCGGCATCGTCACCAGGACGACGCGGAAGCGCACGGGCCACGTGACCGTCTGGTACCGCAACGCCGAGCAGGACGTGACGTACCTGGACCTCCCCAAGTCCGTCAAGCAGGTGAAGATCAGCAAGCGTTGCCAGGACTGCAACGGCGACGGCTGCGCGCCGTGCGAGTACAGCGGCCACCAGGCCCGCCGGACCGCCTGACCGCAGGCACGACGAAGCCCCGGGCCGGCGTGGCTCCGGGGCTTCGTCGCGTCAGTCGTCAAAGTGCGTCTTGGTCCCGGCCGTGGACGTGGTGGTGCCGAGGGCGCGCAGTACCTCGTGGTCCTCGGCGGCCGGTGTTCCGTCCGGCAAGACGTTGAGCTGGAGTTCGGGGTCGTAGGTGTACGGCACGTCCGGGTCGGGTGCGGCCGGCCGTGCATGGCGGAGCGCGAACGGTTCAGTCATGGTCGTCTTCCTCCGTCGGCGGGTCGGGCTGCGGTTCGGGGCGGGTCGTCTGTAAGGCCTGACGGAGACCTTCCGGCCCGTGGGTATAGGGGCCGCCGGTGCAGGTGCACCCGGGCTCCGTCTCCTGCTGAGTCTGTGCCATGGGTCCAGAGTCGTCCTGCGGACCGGACGCGTGAAGGTCTGCGATGGCCACGTCGGAATCGCTGCGGTGGCCCGGGTGTCGGCGGCGGGGCATGGCGTCGATTGTCCCGGCCTGCTCTGGCGCGGGTTGGCGATCCGCCGGAAGTCCACACAATCGGAGGAGCCCCGGGGTTGTCTTCCCGGGAGCCCTATGATTTAATTAAGTCATCGGGACGGGGAGCCGGACCGACAGACCAAGGAATGAGGGACCGACCATGAACGCCACGTTCACGATCAAGGGCATCACCGACGCGACCGACACCTGCGAGTGCTGCGGGACCCGGATCAAGCGGGCCGTGGCGCTCATGCCCCTGGACGAGGACGGCAACGAGTTCGGCGAGGCCGTCTACTACGGCACCTCCTGCGCCGGCAAGGCCGTGGGCAGGAAGACGGCGTGGGTCACCCGCCGCGCCACCGCCGCGCAGCGCGAGCGGGACGCCGAGGTCGAGCGGGCCCGCGAGTGGCTGGCCGCATACGGTCCGGTGGAGTTCGGGTCCACCCTCCAGAAGCGGCGGGTGTTCTGCACCGAGCGTGGCAACACGCTGCGCGCGGGCGAGTCGGTCAGCCGGGTCGTCGCGGGCATCCTGGCCACGGCCCGCGCGACCCTGGCCGCCGCGCACTGACCCCAGACGCGGCGAAGCCCCGGGACTCCACCACAGGTCCCGGGGCTTCGCGGTACCCGCGCCGTCACACGGGCCAGTGCCGGCCGCCTGCCTGCCCGAAGGCGTCGCCGTACACCCGGTGCAGGTACCCGCCGGGCTGCCAGTGAGTCCCCCGGCGCCCGGCGATGAACCGGTGACCGGTGCGCGCCATGACGCCGGCCACCTCCGGGAACTGGCGCTCCAGCAGCAGCGCGGACAGCTCCACCGCCACCGGCGCGACGAGGGCGGCGGCACCGGCGTCCCCGGTGGCCTCGTGCACGGCGGCCCGGATGGCGAGGACCCGTACGGCGTCGGCCATGCAGCCTGCCATCTCGGGCATGTCCGGGTCGGCCGTCCACGCGTCATGGATCTCCGCCGCGCGACGGGCGGTGCCGGTGAGGGTGGGAAGGGCGAGTGCGGCGGGCATGATGTCCTCCGGGGGTCGTCGGCGTGATGACCAGTCAACGCCCTGCCGGGGCCCGCGCGTAGCTGCCAGACTGTAGGCCAGGCGTAGGCCAGACCATGGACCAGAGACCGAGGAAGACATGTCGACAATCGGCGAACGCATCCGCGCGGCCCGCGAGGCCCGCCGTCCCCGGTGCAGCCAGGCCGCCCTGGCGGACGAGTTATCGGAGCTGCGCTGGGGGCGGCGGGGGCACTGCGACCGGCAGCAGGTGTACCGGTGGGAGACGGGCCGGCGCGTGCCGACCGACTGGCTCCCCTACATCGAGCAGGCGCTGCGCATCGACCTTTCCGCGCCCGGCCACGACGCGGCGGGCCCGGACGACACCGTGACCTCGGTCATGACCCTTGGGGGAGACGACGTGAACCGCAGGACGTTCCTCGCCGCGACGGCCGGGGCCGGCCTGGCCGCCCTGGACCTCGCCGACGCCGAGGCCGTCGCCCGGCGCGTGACCCGGCCCGGCCGCGTCGCCGTCGGCATGGGCGAGGTGAACGCGGTGCGCACCATGACCGGCACGCTCGGGGACGCGGCCTCGGAACTGGGTGGCGGGCACGCGCGGCACCTGGCCGTGCGCTACCTCACCGAGGACGTGCGCCGGTGGCTGGACGGGCGGTACACCGAGGCCGTCGGCCGGGAGCTGTTCGCGGCGACCGCCGAACTGGTGCACCTGATCGGGTGGATGGCCCGGGATGAGGGCGCCGTGGGACTCAGCCAGCGCTACCTCGTCCACTCCGTGCGCCTGGCCACCGAGGCCGGGGAGAACGAGCTGGCGGCGACCGCGCTGCGGGGACTCGCCGATCAGGCCATCGACCTCGGGCACGTCCCGACGGCCGTGCGGCTGGCCGAGGCGTGCGAGGAGCGGGGGCGGCGGCTGGACAACCCGAAGGCGCTGGCCTACTACCGCAACACGCTCGCCCGCGCGAAGGCGGTCGACGGGGACCGCGCCACGGCGGCCCGAATGCTCTCGGCCGCGCAGGGCGCGATGGAGCACGCGCCGGCCGCGCCGGGGCAGTCGTGGGCGAGCCACTACAGCCACGGCCGGTGGGCCCACGATTCGGGGATGATCCACGCACGGCTCGGCGATCTCGCCGCCGCCGAGGAGCACCTGAGCCTGGCCCTGGACATTCACGGCCTGGACCGCCGCCGCACCCGGGCCATCGTGCTCGCCGACCTCGGGCACGTGCAGCTCAAGCGCGGCAACACCGCGCAGGCGCTGGCCACCTGGGGCGACTTCCTGTCATGCTCCGCCGGCGTGCAGTCCACGAAGATCTCCGACGGCCTGGCGACCGTGGCCGCGCGGCTGCCGTCGGTCCCCGACTCGCCAGCCGTCACCGACCTGCGCGAGCGGGTGGCCGCGCGGCTGTGACGTCCGGGGTTGTGTCCCCCGACAACTAATGGTTTAATTAATTCATCGGGACGGGGACGCCGGGCCGACAGACCAGGGAAGAAGGAACCGACATGAACGCCAGCCACATCGCCGACGCCAAGGACATTCTCGCCGAGGTCGCCCGGGGCGAGCACGGAGTCTCTACCGAACTCCGCTGGGCGGCCGGCCGGATGGAGACCCGATCCACGGCCCGCGAGTTCCTGCGCGACGCGCTGGCCGGCAGTGAGCTGAAGGGCGAGTTCCGGCAGGCCGTCCGCACGCTGCTCCGAGCCGGCGCGCTCGCCTGACCGACCAGACCGCGAAGCCCCGGCCCGCCACCACAGGGCCGGGGCTTACCCGTGCGAGTAGGTGATATCTACCGGTGCGCGTATGGTGCGCGCAGTTCCCACGACATCCTCGGGTCGCGGGTGCGCAGGGGTGCGGGGCTCGTCGGAGTGGTGGCCGGCGGGCCCCGCACGGGTCTGGGCCCGTTTGCCGTGAAAACGGCCATTCGGGTGATCGCGGCTACCATGCCCCACGATCCGAGCCGGGGAGGTCCGCAGTGCCGTGGTACGACGTGTTCCGGGGACGAGGGGTCACCAACCCCGCCCCGCTGCCGACGCCCCCGCCCGATGCGTTGACGGCCGCCGCCGCCGAACCGCCCGGCCCGGAGACCAAGTTCCTGCGCCGCACGGAGAAGTGGCAGGAGGAAGTCTGGCGCTTCCACGAGACGCTCGGCGAGTTCAACTACGGCGTGTGGTGGCTGTCCAACATGCTCTCCCGGGTCCGCCTGCGCGCCGCCAGGCTCCAGCCGGACAGCGACGAACCGGAGATCGTCACGTCCGGCACGGCCGCTGACCTCATGATGCTGTTCGGCGGTGGCGTCACCCGGCAGGCTCAGCTCATGCGCCGGCTCACCGTCCAGCTCTCCCTGCCCGGTGAGGGCTACCTGGTCGGCGAACAGGACGGCAAGGTCGAACGCTGGCAGGTGCGCTCCGTGGACGAGATCCGCGTCCAGTCGGGCAAGTACCAGGTGATGGACGAGGAGGCGGCGACCGCCGGCCAGGACTGGCGCGACCTCGCCCCGGAGCACCACGTCGTCCGCGTCTGGCGTCCGCACGACCGCTACTACCACCTCGCCGACTCCCCGGCCCGCAGCGCCCGGGACATCATGCGTGAGCTGGAGCTGGTCAACCGGAAGATCACGTCCGAGTATCTGTCCCGCCTGGCGTCCGCCGGCCTCGTCCTGCTGCCCGACGAGCTGACGTTCCCGGTGCGCGAGGAGTTCGCCGACGAGCCCAACCCGCTCATGGCTGAGTGGGTCGAGATCAGCGCGACCGCGATCCAGAACCCGGGCACCGCGTCCGCCGTCGTCCCCATCCCGCTGGTCGGCCCGGCGGAAGCCATCGACAAGGTCAAGCACATCGACTTCACGCTGAAGATCGACGAGAAGATCATCGAGAAGCGGGACAGTGCGATCAAGCGCCTGGCCACCAAGCTCGACATGCCCGCCGAGATCCTGCTGGGCATGGGCGACGTCAACCACTGGGGCGCCTGGCAGTTGGAAGAGGGCGCGCTGAAAACCCACATCGCGCCCGTCGCGGAGCTGATCTGCGACGCCCTGACCACCGGCTACCTCCAGCCGCGCCTTGAGGCGTCCGGCGAGGACCCCGCCGCGTGGGTCGTCTGGTACGACATGAGCGAGCTGGCCCTGCGTCCCGACCGCAGCGGCAACGCGACGCTGGCGTACGACCGCATGGAGCTGTCGTCCGAGGCGTACCGCCGGGAACTCGGCTTCAGCGAGACCGACAAGCCGGAGGGCGACGAGCTGCGGGACCTGGCCCTGAAAACCATCATCCGCACGTTGCCGTCCGGCGCCGCGTCCGCGCTCGCGCAACTGCTCGGCGAGGACGTCCCGCAGATCGTCCCCGTCTCCCCGCAGGACCCCGGTACCGCCGAGGCCGTACAGGAGGGGAACACCCCGCCGCCGGCGAACCAGCAGGGACCGCAGGAGCCGGCCGGCCGCGCGCAGCCGCAGGGCGACGAACCCCCGCCAACGCAGGACGAGACCGGGCCCCCGTCGCAGGCCGCGACGGCCGAGCGGGCGCAGCGCCTCGTCCAGCAGGCGCGCACGCAGCACATGATCCGCGTCGGCGCGGCCGGCCGATGGGACCTGCTGCACCCGGCCCTGTGCGGCGAGCACGAGTACTCGTGCCCGTTCACGCACGCCGTTGCCACGGCGGCACCGTCGGTGCGGCCCGGGTCGTCCGGGACGTACCTGTGCCACCTGGACGCCTTCGGCCGCCTGGTGCTGGACGGCCGCAGCCCCTACGCGGACACCACGGCGATGATCTCCACATCCCTGCGGCCGAGGGCGGTGAGCGGTCATGGAGCAGCGCGCTGAGGTAGAGGTCAACGAGGGCGGGGACCTGCTGCGCGGGCAACTCCCGCCGGACGCCGTGGCCGTGGTCCGCAGGAATTCCCACCCGCACCCGCCTGTCCTGACGGCCGCTGCCGACGGCTCGCACACGCAGGGCTGCATGATTGCCCTCATGCCGACGGCCGAGGACGCCGCGCGCCTGGCCGTACCCGGCGGCGAGCCGGCCGAGGAACTGCACCTGACGCTGTACTACCTGGGCGACGACGCAGCCACGTACGGCGGCGACGTACGTATGTCGATCGTGGACGAGCTGACCGCGTACGCCGCGCACCTTCCACCGGTCACCGCCAAGGTATTCGGGGCGGCGCACTGGAACGGCGACTCGGACAGTCCTTCCTGGGTGTGGTCCGTAGGAGACCTCTCGTTCGGGGAAGGCCGCGAGGAACTTCTGGAGGAATACCGGCAGACGGCGGCCGATGTGTTGCTGACGGCTGACGCGTCCCCGCTGGTCCCCGAACAGCATCACCCCTGGGTGGCGCACATCTGCGCGGCGTACAGCGAGGATCCGTCGTTCCTCCCGGATCTGGAGCAGCGACTGGGCCCGGTCACGTTCGATCGGCTCCGCGTGTCCTTCGGCGACGAGGACCACGACGTCCCGCTGACCGGCCCGGCCATCACGGCCGCCGCCGGTCCGCTGCGCCGGGAGCCGACGGAGCTGGAGTTGTCCAGCCGCGCCGACTTCGCGTCGGTGCACGCTGAGTGGGAGGCTGCGACGTCCGGGGCGCTCAAGGCGCTGAAGTCCACGACGGCCGCGTGGCGCCTGGACCTGCGCGAGCAGATCACCCGTGATCTCGCAGACGAGGACATCGACGCGCTGCTCGGGCTGTCGCTGGACCGGCAGGCAGCGGCCGTCACCCTGCTGAACCTCATGGAAGAGTTCGCCGTCAAGGCGGGGCGTGCGTGCCAGCGCGAGGCCGAGGCCCAGGGCGTGCGGGTGCCCGACTGGTCGCTGCCCGACGACGAGGGCGACGCGGTGACCGCCGCGCTCGCCGGACGGCGGCTGCTGTCCTCCATATCCGAGCTGGTCAGCGACCTGATGTCCGGGGCCCTGCTCACGGCCGCCAAGCGCAAGCTGTCCGGACTGCTGCGCTCCAGCCGGCCGTCGGAGCAGATCGCCGCCGAGGTGGACCGGGAGCTGGCCACGGTGGACGACACGTCGGTGCGCGCCGCCGTGGGGCAGGCGATGACGGCCGCGCAGAACGCGGGACGGCACGCGGTGATGGAGGCCGCGCCCCCTGCGTCCAGCTATGTGGCGAGCGAGATTCTGGACTCCCGCACGTGCGGCCCCTGCAAGGTGATCGACGGCCGCACATTCACCACTCTGGACGCGGCCGTCGCGGAGTACCCGGTCATGGGTTACCGGGACTGCACCGGGGCCCGGTACGGCAACGCGTGCCGGGGTTTCATCGTCGCCGTCTGGCAGGAGGTCCGGGACCAGACACCCGCGACCACGGCGAGCGGAGAGGAGACCGCCATGCCCTGGCACAAGGTCCACGGCCACTCCGGGTGCCCGGATGGCAAGCCGTGGGCCGTGGTCAAGGACTCCGACGGGTCGGTGTCCGGCTGCCACGCAACCGAAGGCGACGCCGACGACCAACTGGCCGCGCTGTACGCGGCGGAGGGAGACAGCACCGTGACGAGCGCGACCGAGACGACCGAAGGGGCGGAGGCCCTGGGCAGGGGCGAGCCGAACCCCGGCACCCGCAAGGACAGGCGGCTGAAGGAGAACCAGGCGGCAGCCGGCGGTGAGACGCAGTGCCCACCCGGCATGGAGCCGGACGACGGCGGCGAGTGCGTGCCGGTCGGTGAGCAGAAGGCGGCCGGGCAGGCCGAAGCGCTGGCCCACGGCGCGGCGGCCGATGCGCAGCAGGTGGCGGGCAAGCCTGCCGAGCAGATCGGCGCCGACGGTGAGACCGCGCCGTGGCGGGGCCCGCTGACCGTGGAAGGCATCGAGACCGGCGATGGCCGCGAGTTCAAGCCCGAGGCGCTCACCTGGGCCGACCTGCCGCTGCCGCTGAGGTGGAACAAGGAGGACTCCCACGGCGGGGAGCCGCGCACCATCGCCGTCAACGTCGGCCGCATCGACAAGATCTGGCGCGAGGACGGCGGCCTGATCATGGGTGAGGGTGTGCTGGACCTGTCCACCGAGGACGGCCGCACCGTGCACGGGAAGATCAGGGGCCAGTTCCTGCGCGGGGTGTCGGTGGACGTCGACTCCATCAAGGACGCCGACATGGAGCTGGTCTGGCCGACCGACCCGGACACCGACGGCGAGGGCCCCGACCCGTTCGACATGCTGTTCGCGTCCCCGGAGAAGGTGGTGTTCAACCGGGGCCGGATCCGGGCCGCGACCCTCGTCGATATCCCGGCGTTCGCCGAGGCCTACATCGCGCTGCTGGACGACAGCGGCGGTGTGGTCGCCGGTGGGGAGCCGATCGGCGCGGTGCGCGAGACGCGGGTGTCCCGCTCCCGGGCGTTGACCGTGCAGACGCCGCTGCGCCCGCCGGCCTCGTGGTTCACCAACCCGAAACTGTCGGTGCCCACCGGGATCACCGTCACCCCGGAGGGCCGGGTCTATGGTCACGCCGCGCTGTGGGGTACCTGCCACATCGGACAGGCCGGCGTGTGCGTCACGCCCCCGCACGAGGAGGCGCACCCGTACTTCCTGACCGGCAACGTGTGGACCGAAGATGGGGGTGTGGCGTCCGTCGGACAGATCACCGTCGGCACCGGGCACGCCCCGCTGTCGTACGGCCACCGCGCGGCGGCCGACCACTACGACAACACCGGCGCGGCCGTCGCCGACGTCGCCGTGGGCAACGACGCGCACGGAATCTGGGTCGCCGGGTCCGTCCGGCCCGGCACGTCGGAGGAACGCATCCACGAACTGCGCGCGGCCGGGCAGGTGTCGGGCGACTGGCGCCGCATCGGCGGTCACCTGCGGCTGGTGGGCCTGCTCGCCGTCAACGTCCCCGGCTTCCCGGTGCCCAAGCTGAAGACGCACCTCGCGTCCGGCCAGCAGGTCGCCCTCGTCGCGGCCGGTATCCCGCAGCTCCGCGAAGGGCTGACCGAGGACGAGCTGGACCAGTGGGCCTACCGCCGCGTCCTGGCGTCCCTGTCCCGCAAGGTCCACACCAGCGAAGGGAGGTGATCATCATGTGTGGCTGCAACCGCCCCGCCCCGCCTCCGCCGCCCGAGCCGGAGCCCATCGGCGGCTGACCAGTGCGGACGGCCGGATCGTCTGAGCCTGTGTGGCTTTTGGCGATTCGGCCGTTTGTATGTACGGTGCGCGCCGACTTGATCAGACCACTTTCCCGGGAGGTCCGCAGTGTCGGAGCCCGAGCTGTTCAGCGCACCCGACGACCTCTCTCTGGTGGGGGAGTCGGAACTGCGCGAGCTGGAGACGTCGGCGGTCGGCGAGTTCGACCGGATCGCCGGACTCGACAGCCTCACCCCCGAGCACATCACGTACAGCGAGCGCCTGACGCGCGACCTGGACCGCATCCGCGCCGAGCTGCGTGTGCGCGCGGTCCGCGCGGAAGAGGCCGCGCTCACAGCCCAGCAGGAACGGGCCCGCCAGATGGCCCTCCTGCGTCAGTCCGTCCACGGCGGCGAGGGCGGCGAAGGCGGTGACGGAGGCGAGGGCACCGCACCCGTCACCGCCGGCGGCCGTGTCGCCTTCAACATGGACGCGGTGGCCGAGGCTGTCGCCAAGGGTGTGGCGTCCGTCATCTACGACGGCAACGGAGACATCGCCGCCCGGCGCATCGCCTCCCTGTCGCAGGTGCGCGAGCGGGCCCCGCAGGCCAAGGCGCCGGGCGCGCAGACGATGGCCGTCACCGCGTCCGTGGACATCCCGGGCGTCGCGGCCGGGCAGTCGATGCCGACGCTGGAGGCGCTGGGCGAGGCCTTCCGCGCCAAGGCCAAGGCCGTGCCGACGACGCAGTACGGCGACCGTGGCGCCCCGCGTCACCTCGTCGCCTCCGTGCGCAACAGCTTCGACCACACCGTGGACGACCGGACCAGCGCGTCGACCATCGAGGAGCTGTGGCACTCGATGACGCAGGAGCGCGGCAAGGCCGACGCCCTGCTGGCCGGTGGTGGCTGGTGCGCGCCGAGTGAGGTCAGCTACGACTTCTTCAACATCGCCGACACGCCGGTGGGCCTCATCGACCTGCCGACCGTCGGCGTCTCCCGGGGCGGCATCCGCTTCCCGGTGAGTCCCAGCATCGGTGACGTGTTCTTCCAGAACGCGGGATCCAACCCGGCGTCCGGCTTCGGTGGGTTCGCCGTGCCGTTCACCAATGCCTCCGACCCGTGGCTGTGGACTGAGGCCGACGACATCGCCACCGTCACCGGCTCGGTCAACAAGCCCACCCTCCGGGTGCCGTGCCCGACGTTCGACGAGGCCCGGCTGGAGGCGTACGGCATCAGCCTGACCGCCGGTAACCTCACCGACGACGCGTACCCGGAGGCGACGCAGAACTTCATCCGACTGCTGCGCGCCGCGTACGCGCACGTCATCAACGCGCGGCTGATCTCCCTCATGGTCGCCCGGTCCACCTCCGCCATCACCCTCGGCGGCAACGTCCCGGCGACGCAGACGCTGCTCAACTCCGTGGAGCTGGCGGCGATCGACTACCGCGCGAAGTTCGCCATGCGCGAGGACGCGGTGCTGGAGATCGTCCTGCCGCGTTGGGCGCTCGCCGTCATCCGGGCCGATCTGGCCTGGCGGACCTCGGTGGAGCGCGAGTCCGTGTCGGACGCGCAGATCACCGCGTGGTTCACCGACCGCAACGTGCGTCCGCAGTTCGTCTCCGACTGGCAGGTGCGCGGCACCGGGCAGTTCGGCCGGACGTCGGCGAACATGACGGCCTGGCCGACGTCCGTCGACTTCATGCTCTACGCGGCGGGCACCTTCCTGCACGGCAACGGCCTCCAGCTCGACCTCGGCGTCATCCGAGACAGCGTGCTCAACGCGGAGAACGACTACACCGCGCTGTGGGCCGAGGAGGCGCACCTGGTCGCCAAGGTCGGCCACGAGTCGCGGCTGTACCGGGCGAGCTTCCAGGTCAACGGCGCCGGCACCGCCGGACTCGCCGCAGCGGCGCAGATCTGATCCGTCATCGGTGACCGGGCAGGACGTGAGGGGAGCGTGACGTGGCAGGAATCCGGGGCATAGTCGACGGGCCCGGCTTCGTCGCGCTCCCCAACACGCTGTGGGACGCGGCGCAGCATCCGACGCCGTCGGGGCCGCACTGGCAGCAGGGTGTGACCTGGACGGACTGGTGCGGCGGGGCGGACACGACGTACGCGGACGAGTGCATAGCCGTCACCGGCACAGGCGGCGCCGCACCTGCCGCGCCGCCGCTGGAGCCCACGGCCGCCGGCGGCGTGGACCGGGGCGCCACCGCGTTCACCGTGTTCGCGGCGTTCGACTGCTCACTCATCGGCCTGCCCGACGTGGACCAGGCGGCCGAAGCACTGGCGCGCTCCGAGGCGTTCCAGGTGTCCCGCGCCTTCTGGTCCGGACAGGCCGGCGGGCAGGCGACCGTGTGGCCGCACCTGGCCGCCGACTCCGCGCTGGACGACCCGCAGGGCATCCGGCTTCAGACGGCGGCCGACACGGTGCTCGGTGCGGCCGACGACGCGGCCGTGGTCGTCGGCCGGCTGGACCAGGCGCTCGCCGAGCAGTACGGCGGTGAGGGTGTGGTGCATGTTCCCGTGGCCGCGCTGGCGACGCTGAAGGCGCGCAGCCTGATCCGCAAGGACGACGACGAGCCGGGAGTGCTGCGCACGCCGGGCGGGCACCGGATCGTCGCGGCGGCCGGCTACTCCGGGACGGGCCCGGACGGCTCTGCCCCGGCGGCCGGGGCGGTGTGGCTGTACGCCACCGGAGCCCTGTTCGGCTTCCGCAGCGACGTCGCCGTCCGGGACTTCCCCGGCACATTCGACCGGGCCACCAACACGATTCACAAGATGGCCAGCCGGACCTACCTGTTCGGGTGGGAGTGCGCGCATCTCGCCGCCCTCATGACTCTCGGCGTACCCGCGTAAGGGGTGAACAGCAATGCCAGCAACGGTCGCCAGCGCGGCAACCGCCATCAAGGGCACGCACGCGAGGATCGTCCGCGTGGACGCCTGCGGCAACCCGGTCACCGGCACCGGCTCTCTGGTCGTCGTGACCAAGGGCTTCGTACAGGTTCAGATGGAACCCCAGTACGAGGACGGCGAAGAATTTTTCGAGAGGACGGCGGACGGCACGCCGTGCGTCAACCAGAAGGACGACCCGGTCCTCAAGCGGATGCAGCTCACCATCGACTTCTGCGAGATCAACACCACCGGCGTGGCCTACCTCGCCAGCGCGCGGGAGCTGACCGTCAACGGCGCCGGGGTGACCGGAACCGGCTTCGCCTTCGCCGAGGGCTCGCCGTCCAACCGGTACAGCCTGGAGGTGTGGCAGCGCGTCGCCGGGTCCGGGGCGTGCGACGCCTCCGGTGCCCAGCGCTACATCTACAACGCGTGGCCCAACGTCGGCGCCTCCCGGATCGGCACGTACACGGTGGAGAACGGCCGGTCCACGCTCCAGGTGCAGTCGGAGACGCAGGCCGCGTCCGTCGCGCCGGGAGTCGGCTGGGGCGACGGACCGGGCAGCACGTCCTGGCTGCCGACCGGAGAGTCCGTGAAGGCCGGGGACCACTGGCTGTGGAACATCACCACCACGCCCCCGCCCACCCCGCAGGTCAACCCGCTGACGCTGTGAGCCGGGCGTGACGCGGATCCTGGACGCCGAACGGCGGTGGTCGTGCCCCAACTGCACGGCCACCGCCGTCACGCGTGGACCGGGCGACCGCTTCCACGCCTGCACGGGGCTGGCCGGGCTGCTCACCCCGATGGTGCTGGACGGGGTGCGCTGCGAGGTCCGCGCTGTGCTGCGCGAGGACTACGTCGGCGGGGAGGACGTGCGCCACGACGGCGACGGCCGCCCGGTGATGGCCGTGACGGTGACGCGCGACGACGGCCAGGATCGCGTGGTGTACGCCCCGACCGCGCACGTGAGAAGGAGCTGAGCCGATGGCGTGGACGGAGAGCCGGGTGTTCCGGGAGTGGATCCGGGGCCCGATGATGCAGGCGTCCGGGACCGGCTACACCGGCCTGGACTCCGACGTGATCCGGGTGGCGCTGTTCAACAACACGGTGAGCCCGGACGCGGACGCGGCCGTGTCGGCGACCGGCTACAACACCGGCACCTGGACGACGGCGCGCGAGGCGAGCGGCGGGGCCAACTGGCCCGCCGGCGGGCGCCCCCTGGCGTCCAAGACGGTCACCGTGCCGGGCGCCGGCACGGTGATGTTCGACGCGGCCGACCTCGCCGCCGCCGGCACGGTCACGCTGACCGACGCCTACGGCTGCCTCGTCTACGACGACACGGTCACCGGCGGCACCGTCGCCGACCAGGGCGTGGCCTTCCTCTACTTCGGTGGCGCGCAGTCCGTGGTGAGCGGGAATTTCACCGTCGTGTGGTCGGACAACGGCCTCATCCGCTTCAGCGCGTAGGGAGGCGCCGCCGTGGCCGATGCCGTGCTGTGTGAGGACTGGCCGGTGCAGTGGACGTGCGATGTATCCGCGCGCTCCCCGGAGGTCACCGGGTACGCCGTGGCCGCCGCCTCGCGGATTCTGTGGGCGCTGTCCGGGCGCCGCTTCGGGCAGTGCACCGTGACGTTGCGCCCGTGCGCGGACGACTGCGCGGGCCTCGCCGAGGTCCCGCTGTGGGGCTGGACGGTCGGCTACTCGATGCCGCCATGGGATTTCTACCGGCTGCCGTACTGCGCGGGCGGCTGCGGGGCCGGCTGCTCGTGCACGCGCCTGTCCACCGTCCGGCTGCCCGAGCGGACGCAGCGTGTGGTGGAGGTGCGGCTGGACGGCACGCCGATGGCCACCGGTGCCTGGCGGCTCGCCGGGCGGGATCTGGTGCGTACCGACGGCGCTGCCTGGCCGCGCTGCAACAACCTCGCGGCCGCCGACGACGAGCCGGGCACATGGTCAGTGACGGCCCTCATCGGCGAGGCGGTGCCCGAGTCGGGGCGTCTGGCCATGGGCGAGCTGGCCTGCGAGATCACCAAGGCGGCGTCCGGGGTGGACTGCCGCCTGCCGCCGGGTGTGACGCAGCTCGTGCGCCAGGGCGTGACGATCCAGTACCCGGACGTCGGGCAACTGCTCAAGGACGGCCGTACCGGCCTGTACCTGGTGGACCTCTTCCTCGCCTCGGAGAACCCGACGGGCCTGCGCTCCCGGGCGCGCCTCGGCGACGTGGACGCGATCCTGCGGGGGCGGCTGTGATCGCCGGGGCCGCGCGCTGGTACACCGTCGGCAGCCGCATCGTGGCCGCTGTGCGGGACGGACTGTCGTCCAAGCCGTCCCGCGTCGGCCTGGTGCCCGGGGAGATCGCCTGGGACTCGTGCGACTGCGGCGGGATGCTCGCCGTCACCCTGTCCCGCCTGTACCTCTCCGATGCGTTCCCCGAGGAGACCGAGACGGTCAACGGGGCCTGTCAGCCGCCGTACGAGGTGGGCCAGTACACGGTGGCCGTGGTGCGCTGCGCCCCCAACCCGGACGGCATCGAGTCCGCGCCGGCGGCCGACGAGCTGGACGCGGCGGCCGGGCTGCTGCTCCAGGACGCCACCGAGATGCTGGGCGCCGTCGCCACGCTGCTGTGCCGGCTCAAGGAGGGCGACGAGGTGTTGGACTACCTGGTGACCCCGGTGGAGCCGGTCGGCCCGGAGGGCGGCTGCGTCGGGGTGAACCTGACCGTGCGCGTCTGCCTGGTGCGGGGCTGACGTGCCCGCCGCGCGCATCGAGATCCGTGCCGACGGGGTCACCGGCCTGTTGCTGGCGCCGGACTCGCCGGTCATGAAGGAGCTGATCCGCAAGGCCCGCCGGGTGCAGCGCAACGCCCGGCGCATGGCCCCGGGGCGGATGGGCCGTCAGGTGCGCGCCGTGGTCGTCGGCCGGCACGTACGTGTGGAGTCGAACCACCCGGCGACCCTGTACGTCCACAACGGCACCCGGCGCCACGTCATCCGCCCGCGCAACCGGCAGGTGCTGCGGTTCACCGTCAAGGGACGCGTCGTGTTCGCCCGGGTGGTCAACCACCCGGGGACGAAGCCGAACCCGTTCATGACCAAGGCCCTGCGCATGGGCTGACGCAGCCACCGGAACGATCATGGTGTGTGGTGGGCTTACCGTGCGCGCATGACCGAGATGCGCGACTTCAGTAAGAAGCGGAAGGACATCACCTTCCGCGTGGACGACGACGTGTTCCAGGCGGCTCGCGGCGTCCCGGCCGAGGTGCTGCTGGACTTCGCCACCGAGTTCGCCGGCATGGACACCTCGGCGACCGTCGACCAGCAGCTCAAGGCCTTCCGCTCGATGCTGGAGGTCGTGCTGCTGCCCGAGTCGCTGGAGCGCTTCACCGCGCGGATGCGCGACCGGGAGAACCCCATCGAGATCGACCAGGTGGAGGACGTCGTCACCTGGCTGATGGAGCAGTACGGGCTCCGCCCTACCGAAGCGCCCTCGTCCTCGCCGGATGGGCGCTCCGTCCCGGGACCTGGCACTTCCTTGACGGCCAGTACACCGGGAGAGGTGTTGATCTCCGCAGCCTCCCCATCGACCGTTTCCTGAACGTCGTCTACTACGAGATGAGCCAGCGGGCCGAGCCGGGCGAGAACGAGCCCGAGGACGCCGCGCAGCAACGGCTGGACTCCGACCTGGAGGTCCGCCTGTGGCGAGTGCCCGGACAGGACGCGCCCGCCCCGGTGGAGGTCGAGGACGGAGCGCCGTACTGGTGGCACGGCGACGAGGATGCGAGCCAGGCGTTCCTCGCGGCTCAAGGGGTGGTGCTGTAGATGCCCGGAACACTGCTCGGGACCGGGTTCGTCCGGGTCGACGCCGACACGTCCCCGGCGATGAAGGCCCTTCAGAGTCTCGGATCCCTCGGGGCGAGCGCCTTGCAGACGTCGATCCTCCCCGTCACGGCGGCCGTGACGGCGGGTGTCGGCGCGCTGACGGCATCCCTGGCGTCCGCCGGGGCGGCCGGCGGTGCCTTCGCGGCGGCCGTCATCCCGCAGTTCCAGAAGATCACCGAGGCCGGTGAGAAACTGGAATCGGCCGAGGAGGCGCAGGGAAAGGCCACGATCGCCAAGGCTCATGCGCAGAAGCTGGCCCGGGACCTCGGCGTCAAGTACGGCCGGCAAATCGAGATCACGTCCAAGATGTCGGCCGGGGCCAAGGAGAAGGCGCAGGAGTACAACCGCGCGCTGAGCGGTGTCACCACTGCCACCGAGGCAGCGCGTAAATCGCAGGCCATCTACGACGAGAAGATGGCCGCGATGACCCCGGCCACCAGGAAGACGGCCAGGGCGTTCGAAGGCTTGAAAGACGACATCGACAAGTGGTCGGACAGCCTGTCGTCCACCACCATGCCGCTGTTCACGGCGGGTATCGAGAAGCTGCGGGACGTCCTGCCCCGGCTGACCCCGTTCGTGCGCATAGCCGCACGGGAGATCAAGGAATTCACGTCCTCGCTCGGCGAGGGTCAGGCGGGCCGAGTGTTCCGGGAGTTCGGCCAGAACCTCCAGGGCAATGCGGGGTCGGCCCTCGGCAATTTCCTGACGTCGATCAAGAACATCACCGTCGGCGTCGTCGGCATGGTCAACGCCTTCATGCCCGCACAGAGCGAGGTGTCCGGCGGCCTGGTGGAGCTGACGCAGAGGTTCGCCGACTTCGGTGCTGGGCTCGGCGAGTCCGAGGGGTTCGCCACGTTCATGGAGCGTGCGCGCGACGCCGTCCCGGCCATCAAAGAGTTCGCCTCGGCGCTGGGGGACATCGCGTCGGCCGCCGGGCCGATGGGCGGGTTCGGCCTGCTCATGCTCCAACTGTTCGCGCAGATCGTGGCGGCCGTCCCCACACCGGTTCTGCGGATGCTCGTCCCGGCGATCCTCGCCGTCAACGCAGGTATGAAGCTGTATGCGGTCTACCAGGCGGCTGCGACGGCCGCCACATGGGCCTTCCGTACCTCGGTTGTGACCAGTACCGGCGCCATCGCCACCAGCCGGGCGGCCCTGCTCCTGTTCCGGATCCAGTGGGCTGCCAGCGCCGTCGCCACCGGGGCCGCGACGGCCGCCACATGGGCCTGGACGACCGCCACCCGGATCGCCACCGTCACGATGCGCGCCGCCCGTGTCGCGGCCCTGTTCACCGCGGGTGCGATGCGCGCCCTCGCCGTGGCGATGGTGTCCAACCCCATCGGTATCGTGATCACCCTGCTGGTCGCTCTCGGTGCCGTCTTCGTCGTCCTGTGGAAGCGCTCGGAGACCTTCCGCAACGTCGTCAAGGGAGCGCTCGGCGGCGTCGCCGACGCGGCGCGGGCCGTCGGGGCGTGGTTCGCCGGACCCTTCGTCGACTTCTTCACCGGCGCCTGGGACTGGCTGCGCGACAAGGTGTTCTCCCCCATCGGCCGGTTCTTCACGCAGGTGCTGCCCGGGGCGGCCGAGGCGCTGCGCACGAAGGTGGAGATGGCCTGGCGGACGATGGTGGCGAGCGTGCTCGCCGTCTGGCTCGGCCTCAAGGACCGTGTCCTCTCCCCCATCGGCGGGTTCTTCACCAAGACGGTGCCCGGGTGGGCGGCCGGCCTGCGTGACCGTGTGGTGGGCGCCTGGACCGGGATGCGTGACCGTCTCGCCAACACCTACGGCTCGATCCGCAACCGCGTGTTCTCGCCGATCGGCGGGTTCTTCACCAAGACGATTCCGGGATGGGCCGGCACGGTGCGCAGCCGTGTGGTCGGCCACTTCAACGGGATGCGTGATCGTCTGGCCGACGCCTACGGCTCGATCCGCAGCCGCGTGTTCTCGCCGATCGGCCGGTTCTTCACCTCCACCATTCCCGGCTGGGCGCGCACCCTGCGCGACAAGGTGCAGGGCTACTTCCGGCAGATGCGCGACGGCATCGGCACCATCTGGTCCGGCATCCGCAGCAAGACGAAGGCGCCTGTGAACTGGGTGCTGGACCACATATGGAACCGGGGCCTGGTCAAGGTCTGGGGAAAGATCACCAACTGGGTCGGCCTGGACAACAAGCTGAAAGCGGTCAAGCTGCTCGCGGCCGGCGGCACCGTCGGCCGGGCGCAGCCGGGTGTGTTCAACCGGCCCACGGCCATCGTCGGGGAGGGCAACCCGAGGTATCCGGAGTACGTCATACCGACCGATCCCAAGTACGCCGTACGGGCTCGGGGGCTGTGGGAGGCGGCCGGCGCGCACTTCTACGCGGACGGCGGCATCCTCGGCGACGTCAAGAACCTCGGGGGAAAGGTCGTCGGCGGGGTCAAGGGCGCGGTGACCGGCATCGCCGACTTCCTCTCGGACCCGGTCGGCAAGGCCAAGAAGATGCTGCTCGGCACGTTGAGCAGCATCGGCCGTCTCGGCTCCTCGCCGTGGGTGCGCATGGTCGCCAGGCTGCCGCGCATGGCCGTGAACGGCCTGGTGGACACGGTGCGCGAGGCGGCCGAAGGCCTCATCGGCGGAGAGGTGACCGGGCACTTCGGCGCCATACCCGGGCGCGGCGTGCAGCGGTGGGCGGGCGTCGTGCGCCAGGCCCTCGGGCTGGTCGGTCAGCCGCAGTCCCTGGTACAGACGACGCTGCGCCGGATGAATCAGGAGTCGGGCGGCAACCCGCGCGCCGTCAACAAATGGGACATCAACTGGCAGCGAGGTCACCCGTCGGTCGGCCTCATGCAGGTGATCCGCCCGACTTTCCAATCCCACGCCGGCCGGTTCCGCAAGACGGGCCCGTTCCTCTACGGCACGTCGATCAACCCGCTGGCCAACGTCTACGCCTCGATGCGCTACGCGCTGGCCACATACGGTTCCCTGTCACGGGCCTACAACCGGCCCGGCGGGTACGCGCTCGGTACCGACGGCTCCTCGGCCGGCTGGCACTGGACCGGCGAGATGGGCCCGGAGTTGATGAAGCTCCCGGCCGGGACGCGGATCCGCAGTCACCGCGCCTCGATGCGCCAGGCGGCCTCGCCGGCCGGCGGCGGGGGCGTGGTCCACCTGACCGTCGAGAACCACGGGGTGATCGCCTCCCGGCGGGAGGCGGAGGATTGGCTGGTGGCCTCGCTGGACCAGCTCCGCCGGCGCAACCGGCTGCCCCGCGCGCTGGGGGGTAACGCCTGATGCCCGTCGCCTTCCGCTCCGTCGGCGCCCGTCTCAAGGCCGACCTTTCCTCCGCCGGGTCGACGCAGTTCGTCACCATGCCCGCCGGGCACGCGGCCGGGGACCTGCTGCTGCTCGTCCTCGCCTACGACACCAACACCGGCCCGACGTCCGAACCGGCCGGCTGGACGCTGCTGTCCAAGGCCAGCGCGGGACGCATGTCGTCCAGCTCCCTCTACGCCCGGGTCCAGACCCGGATGTACTACCGCGTGGCCACCGGCGTGACCGCGCCCGCCGCGTTCGTCTTCTCCAAAGCGCCGTGGCCCGAGGGCAGCCCGTACGTGCTGGGCTTCTGCGTCGCGTACTCCGGGGTGGACCCGGCGGGGCCCATCGAGAAGTTCGCGGCCACCGGCACGGCCGGCACGGCCTCCGCGCAGGCCCACCCGCAGCTCACCACCGTGGCCGACGGGGACTGGCTGGTGAGCCTGCGCACGGGGGCCGCTGCGGGTGCGCGGTCCACGACCATCGCCGGCGGCACCAACACCAAGCGGGTCGACGACACCGACGGGTTCGGCGAGCTGTTCGCCGCGCTGTACGACTCCGACTCCACCCTCGTCCCCGGGGCGCAGGCCGTCCGTACGACGTTCGCCACCGGCGGGGACGGTCTGTGCGTGGGCGGGTCGACGATGTGGTCCCTCGCGCTGAAGCCGGTCACGCCGGCCGCCATCGCCCTGCCGCCCGCCGCCGCCGTGGCGGCCACCGCCTACGACGCCTCGGTGGTCGCCGACCCGGGTGGCTGGGACCTGTGCGGCGACTCGGGTCTGCCCCGCTACATGTTCACCGTCGACTGGGCCGGCGACGGCCCCGGACGGCTTGCCGGGTCGGTGCTCAACCCCAATCCCTACTTCCACGGCGGGCTCGCCGGGTGGGACGTCTCCGGTGGCACGCTCGACGTGGCGGACGCCGGCGGGGTGCGCGCCTTGCGTGTGACGCCCTCGGGCCGCAACACGGTGATCTCCGCCTTCCAGAAGGACCCCCTGCCGTCCGGGTCGATGGTGCCCGGCCGTACGTACCGTGTGTACGCCTGGCTCTACTCCCCGGCCGGATGGTCCGACCTGCGGGCCGTGCTGGACTGGTACGACGCGAGCGGGGTCCAGACGGGCACGGCGCCGTCCACGGCCATCGCCGTCCCGGCGGGGACGTGGACGCTGGTCACGTCCGGTGGCGTGGCCCCGGCGGGGACGGCCAGCGGGAGGATCCGACTCCGGCAGGGCGGCAGCACGCTGCCCGCCGTCTCCGATGTGTTCTACGCCTGGGGCGCTGTCCTGGTCGACGAGTCCACCGGCGGTGTGCTGCTCTACCCGGCGCCGGACGAGGACGTGACCGGGGACATCGTCTCCGACGTCGCCCTTTCCTACGGCCGGGACCAGGAGCGGCAGTTCAGCCCGTCCTCGGTCGGCTCGGCGAGCTTCACCTTGGACAACACCCACCGGCGCTACAGCCCGGAGAACGCGGGTGGCCCGCTGCACGGGGACCTGGACCCCGCGCGGGCGATGAGCGCGGCGGTGACCTTCAACGGCCGGGCGTACTCGCTGTTCACCGGCAGGGCCGACGACTTCGAGGTCCACGTCGACTTCGGCGACCGCACGGCGGGCTTCACGTTCCTGGACGGCCTCGGCGGCCTGGCGGGCGTGAAGCTGTCCACGGCCGTCTACTCCTCGCGGCACACCGGCGACCTCGTCCACACCGTGCTGGACCTGGCGGGGTGGAGTGGCGGGCGGGACATCGACCCGGGCGCGTCGGTGGTGCGGCACTGGTGGCTGGAGGGCACCGACGCGCTGAGCGCCCTGCACGACCTGGTCAAGAGTGAGGGGCCGCCGGCGGTCGCCTACGTGGCGCCGGACGGCACGTTCGTCTTCCGGGACCGGCACCACCGGATGCTGCGGCAGGCGTCGCTGACGTCCCGGGCGACGTTCACCGCCGGGGCGTTGGGCGACTGCGCGGCGGACGGGCCGGCCGACGGGTACTCCTTCACCAAGCCCTTCACCTACTCCCACGGCTGGCGGGACATCGTCAACCGGGTGGAGTTCGATGTGGAGGAGCGCGAGCCGGCGTCCGCGCTTGAGGTGGTGTGGAGCGACGAGTCGACGTACAGCCTGGCGCCGGGGCAGTCGGTGGACCTGGTGGTCAACGCCTCCGAGCCGTTCGTGGGCGCGGTGCTGCCGGTGCTGGGCACGGACGTGGCCTACTTCAGTTCGGGCGGCGGCGTGCCCTCCCTTCAACTCAACCGGCGCTCGGGTGCGTCGGCGACGCTGACGGTGCGCGCGGTGGGCGGGCCGGTGGAGGTCTCCTACCTCCAGCTCCGGGCGAGGCCGCTGGCGGTGCGCCGCACGGTGAAGGTGGCGCTGTCCGATCCGGGGTCGGTGGGGCGGCACGGGGAGCGGACCTATCCGGATTCCGCGCCGTGGGCGAGCCCGGCGGACGCCGAGGCGATTGCCAACATGGTTCTGCTGCACTACGCGCGGCGCCGTCCGACGGTGCAGCTCCGTGTCACCAGCTCCGACCCGGCGCACTTCGTGCAGGTGGTGCAGCGCACCGTCTCCGACCGCATCCGCATCGTGAACGCGGAGATGGGGCTGGACGCCGACTTCTTCGTGGAGCGGGTGGCGCACACGATTCAGCGGTTCAACGCCGCCGGCCGGCCGCCGGTGCACTCGGTGGTCCTCGGCTGTGAGCGCGACCTGCTGGTCCCGGAGAACGTGTTCACGTTCGACCAGCGCGGGGCGGGGTTCGACCAGGGTGTGTTCGATCTGACGGTGGCGGACGCGGCCGATGAGGTGTTCGTGTTCGACGACCCGGTGCAGGGTCAGTTCGACGTCGGGAAGCTCGGGACGTGAGGAGAGCGTGATGGGGATGGATGTGCCTGTGGAGCGGACGCCGGTGGCGCGTGCGTACGTCTACGGCGGGGAGTGGGTGGCGGACTGCCCGCGTGCCGGGGCGGAGCCGGGACGGGCGGGCTGCGGCAACGTCGAGTTCCTGTACCGCCCGTCCCGGCTGCGGGGCCCGAGGGATGTGGAGGTGGACTTCTTCCTGTGCTCGTACTGCGGGATGCAGGCGCCGGTCTCGTGGCCGGACGACCGGCACGCGCTGCTGGCGGTGCTGGCGCGGCGGCCGGTGCCGAACACGCGCAACTGGTACCCGTCCGACCACCCGGTGGCGTTGCGTTTCGGCCTGCCGCACGGCCAGAGCGTGGCGGATCTGGTGGAGGAGAACGAGGCACACGGTGTGCGCTGAAGATCCGGTTCCGTTCCGGGAACACCGCGCGGAAACGTTAGGCACAATAAGGGTTAAGCCTGAAAGTCCGCAGATGAGAGCCCCGTGCATGAGGTTGTACCGCCTGTACCGTCTCTCACCTATAACCGTGAAATTTGACCCTCCTATACGTAATGGGGAGCACACGGTACAGCCGGTACAGGAACGAATCCGTTTCGATAAGCCCGTCCGGGAGGTGGCCTGAACGATGGCCTGGAGCGCACCCATGACCGCCGTGGCCGGTGCCACGTTCACGGCGTCGCAGTTCAACCAGTTCGTCCGCGACAACCTGCTGGAGTGCCCGACCGCCAAGGCGACATCCGACGCGCAGTTCTTCGTCTCCACCGGGCCCAACGCCGTCGCCGCCCGCCAGCTCGCCCAGGACTCCATCCCCACCAGTCAGAACACGACGTCCACGACCTTCACCGACCTGGCCACCGTCGGGCCCCGGGTGACCGTCCCCACCGGCAGCCGCGCCCTGGTGATGTTCTCCGCCGACCTCAACAACACGGTGAGCAACGGCGCCTCCACCGTGTCCGTGGCCGTCTCGGGCGCCTCCAGCATCGCCGCGTCCTCCGCCTGGCGTCTGGTCCGCGACGGCGCGGCGGCCGGCAACGTGTGGCGCATGGGCACGTCCCACCTGTTCGACACCCTGACCCCCGGCATCAACACGTTCACGATGAAATACCTCGTCGGCTCCGGGTCCGGCTCGTTCGGCACCCGCGAACTCATCGTCCTCCCCTTCTGAGGTGGTGACCCATGGCCTGGACCGCCCCCATGACCGCCGTGGCCGGCTCCGTCTTCACGGCGGCGCAGTTCAACACCTTCATCCGCGACAACCTCGCCGAAGTCGCACCCGCCAAGGCCACGACACCCGGCGGGTACTTCACGACCACCGCCACGAACCAGATCGTCGAGCGCACCGCGAAGATCGGTGTGGACCTGTCCACCGGCACCACCACGTCCACGTCTTTCACCGACCTGGACACCGGCCCCGGCCCGTCGGTCACCGTGGAGACCAGCAACTGCGCGCTCGTGCTGTTCTCCGCGTCGTTGCAGAACTCCAGCGCGTCCTCGGCGCGCGTCGGGTTCGACATCAGCGGCGCCACGACCATGGCCGCGTCCGACAACCGGGGCCTGGCCACTTTCGGTGTCGCGTCCAACGGCATCCTCGCCGGGAACGCCGTCTTCCACACCGACCTGACCGCCGGCACCAACACCTTCACGATGAAATACCGGGTCGCCGGCGGCACCGGCACCTTCCTGTCCAGACGCCTGCACGTCATGCCGTTCTAGGAGGCGACCATGCCCGCCGGGTACATCACCGCCCGTGTCTACCGTGACCACGACACCCGCACCTGGTACGCCGTGGCCGGACGTGAGGGCGTGCGTCCGCGTCCGCTGACGGCCACCGGACGCGCGGGGGCGCAGAGCGAGGCGGAGACGCTGCTTGCCGCCGAAGGCCTGCGCCCCGTCTCGCCCTGGAAGGGGCCGGGGGACGACGAGGCGGGCGCCCGCGCGGTGTTCGCCCAGGCCGGGTCCGGCGACGCCGCCAAGGGCGTGCTGGAGACGTTCTGGGGCGCGCACCGCGAACTGCTGGCCGGGCTCGGCGTGAACCTCCAGACCCTCACCCCGGCCCAACGGGCCACCCTGCTCAGCCACGACGCGATGCTGGCCGGTCTCGCCCGGGTGCTGGTGGACCGGGGCGTGCTGACCGACGACGACCTCACGGCCGCGAGCGGAGCCGCTCGGTCCGCCGACCTCACCGGATTTCCGGGGCTGTGACCGCCGTGGACGGATTCGCCACTTTCCTCACCCCGACCCTCGGCGCCGGCGGCATCGTCGTGATGGTGGTCCTCATGGTCATACGCGGGGCGCTGGTACCCCGGTCCACCGTGGACCTGGTGGTGCAGGACAAGGACCGGCAGATCGAGGTGTGGCGCACCCTGGCCGAGGGGCGGCAGGAGATGATCGGGCTCCAGCAGGCACAGCTCGACCTGCTCATGGGTACCGCCGTGACCACCGAGCGCGTACTGGACGCCGTCTCCGAGGCGGCCCGCGCCAACCGCGAGGGGAGCGGCCGTGCGCTGGCCCAGACGCCCGATGAGTGAACACGCCGACCAGCAGGCCGCCGAGGACGTTCGCGCCGCCGAGGAGGCGCTGCGCGTCCTGCGCCACGACCTCGCCCGCGCCCGGGAGCGCACGGCGGCGATTTCGGAGATTTCGCGTACCCTGCGGCGGCTGGGTGAGCGCAACCACTTCGCCCCGCTGATCAAGGACGCGCTTGGGGGCAAGTTCCGATGACGACGACAGGGGAGACGGTGAACCTGTGGGGCAGTGCCATCGCCCTGGCCGGGTGCCTGGCGTTCGTCGCCGTCTACACCCTGCTGGCGCGCTGGTGGCGCGACCCGGTCGGCCGGCTGCTCGTCATCAAGGCGCTGGCCATCGCGGCGTTCATGGCCATCTCCATCTGCGTCACCGCCCTGCGCGGCGACATCGAGGCGCTGCGCATCGTGCGCGGCGTCCTCGCCACCTTGTTCGGAGCGCTGATGTTCTACCAGGCATGGCTCGTCGGCCGTACACAGATCAAGGGAGCGCGCCGTGACACAACCGGCACCTGACACGCCCTGCCCGGAGCTTCCCTCCGTCGGGCGGATCGTCCACTACGTCAGCCACGGCACGCCGGTCCGCGAGGACGGCAGCCAGGCGTACACCGCGAAGTGTCGCGCGGCCGTCATCACCGAGGCCGGTGGGTACCCGTCGAACATCCCCGAGCACGCCCGGCACAACGTCGCGGTGCCGGTCGGCCTGGCCGTGCTCAACCCCACGGGCCTGTTCTTCGACCGGGGTGTCATGCAGTCGGAGATCGGCCGCGAGGGCGGCACCTGGCACTTCCCGGAGCGTGTGTGATGGCGACCCCGATGACACCTGACACCTGGATACGCGTCCTCAAGGCCGAGGGTGTGAAGGTCTCCGAGTACCCGGGCTGGCGCACCCGGTCCCGTGACAGCGCGACCGGTCTTGCCTTCGGGCCGGTGCGGATGATCCTCAACCACCACACCGCCGGCCGGAACTCCCGGGACATCGTCGCCAAGAACGGCGTCCCGGGCCTGCCCGCTCCGCTCGCGCACGTCCACCTCGCCAAGAACGGCACGGCGACCATGTGCTCCGCCGGCCGCGCCAACCACGCCGGCCCGATGGCCGTCAACGCCTACCGGGCGTTCCGCGACGAGCTGTCGGCGCACCCGGCGCCGGCGCGCAGCTCGGGCACCATCGACGGCAACGACGTGAGCTACGGCGTGGAGACGGAGAACCTGGGTGACGGCGAGGACGTCTATCCGCGCGAGCAGTACGACGCCTGGGTGCGCATCTGCGCGGCCGTCTGCCGTCACCACGGTTGGTCGATGGACTCCGTCGGCTGCCACAAGGAGACGTCCGTCGAGGGCAAGGTGGACCCGCGCGGCCCGGTCGAGGGCTACGGCTCGCGCGGACGGTTCAGCTTCACGCCCGAGCAGTTCCGCCGCGACGTGAACGAACGGCTCAAGCACCCCGCGTCCTGGAGCCCCGGGACGCCGGCCCGGACACCCCGCACGGAGGACGACATGGCACTGAGCGACGCCGACATAGCCAAGGTGGCCGACGCGGTCGTGGACCGGCTGCTGTCGGCCGACCGGTTCGACGCGCCCGAGGACGCCGCCGACTACAGCGACGACCCCAAGTCCCGGGCCCACTACTGGTCGGGCCGCACCGTGTTCCGCGACCTCGTCACCCGGGTGCGCCGGATCGACGGGGCGCTGGCCAAGCTGGCCGCGAAGGAGTCCTGAGCCATGTCGCAGGAGGCGCGGGCGCGCGAGATCATCGACGAGGCGGTACGCCGGGCCACGGAGCCGCTGAGCGAGCGCCTGGAGGCGCTGGAGGCCCGTCTGCGGGCCGTGGAGGACGGCGGCGGCCAGGCGTCCGCCACGGAGCAGAAGCGGCCGTCTGCGGGCCGTACAGCGCGGGCGAAGGGTTCGGCGGGCGAACCGGCCGGGGCCGGGCAGTAGCACGACCGGGGACCAGGGATCGGAGACCGAGGAATGCGTGTCGTCGTCTACCCGGCCGACACCGGCGGGTGCGGGTACTTCCGGCTCATCTGGCCGGCGGAGCTGCTGGCCGCCGCCGGGCACGACGTGGAGATCCGCCCGCCCGAGGACCGGGGGCTGAAGCTGCGCATCGGCGCGGATGACCGCGTCGAGGACGTGCTGGACGTGGGCGGCGTGGACGTCCTGGTCTTCCAGCGCCTCACCCATGAGTGGATGGCGGCGGCGGTGCCGCTGCTGCGCGCCAAGGGCATCGCCGTCGTGGTGGACGTGGACGACGACCTCACCACCGTCCACCCGCGCAATCCGGCGTACGAGTCGATGCACCCCCGCTTCGCCGGCCGCGTCGACCCGCGCACCCGGCAGGTCCGCCGGCACTCCTGGCAGCACCTGGCCGACGCCTGCCGCGCGGCGACGCTGGTCACCGTGTCCACCCCGGCGCTGCTGGACCGGTACGCCCGGCACGGGCGCGGCCACGTCATCCACAACCACCTGCCGGACAGCTACTTCGGCGCGGCGCACGAGGACTCCGGGGTCGTCGGCTGGCCGGCCTCGCTCGCCTCGCACCCCGACGACCCGGCCGTGCTCGGCGGCGCCGTCGCGCGCCTTGTCTCCGAGGGCGCGGCGTTCCGCGTCGTCGGCGACCCGACCGGCACGGGCGCGGCGTTCGGACTGACGGCGGACCCGCCGGGGCGCACCGGCGTGGACGTGCACGGCTGGCCGGCCGCCGTCGCGCGGGACGTCGGCATCGGCATCGCCCCGCTGGCCGACACCGCGTTCAACCGGGCCAAGTCGTGGCTCAAGCCGTTGGAGCTGAGCGCGCTCGGCGTCCCGTGGGTGGCCTCACCCCGGGCGGAGTACGCCCGGCTGCACGAGCGGGGCGCCGGCGTCCTCGCCGACACGCCGCGCCGTTGGTACCGGGAGCTGCGGCGTCTGGTGGACAACCCGGCGCTGCGCGCCGAGCGGGCCGAGGCGGGCCGGGCGGTCGCCGAGGGCCTGCGGTTGTCGGCGAACGCATGGCGGTGGGCGGAGGCGTGGGAGCGGGCGCACGAGGTGCAGAAGACGTCCCGGATGTGCGCCGCGTGAAAAGGAATCTTGTCTGAAAGGCAAATTCGCCTCAATAAGGCCGGGCGGCCACTCACTGAGTGAACCGCCCGGCCACTACGTTGTTCCTACTGACGGCCTCCCCGCTGGCACCGGGGAGGCCGTCAGACCGCCGGGCGCAGCGTGGTGCGCGTCCGGGGCTGTGCGGCGGCCTCCGTCAGCCAGGACATGCCGCAGGCCAGGCAGAGGGCGTCGTGGCTGTCCTCCATGTCGACCACCCTCCTCGATTCGCAGGACGGGCACTTGGCCCGGTTCTTCTTCGCTTTCAGGCGCCGGCGCTCAGCCGTGTCGGTTCCACCCCAGTACCCCCGTTGACCATACGTCAGGGCGTAGCGCAGGCAGACCGCACGGACGGGGCACAGGTCGCAGAAAGTCCGGGCGCGTGCCAGGCCCTCGGGGTCCTCCTTGTCGGGGACGAACGTCTCCAGCGGCTGCCCGTTGCACAGGGCCTCGTCCTGCCAGCGCACCTCCGAGGCGGCATATCCGCTCACGGACACATCAGGTATCACCATCTGACTCCTCGGACGCAGTGACACTTTCAGACTGAACTATTGCTGTGCGCACCCATGTTTGGAACAGCGCACACGCAGATAAATGCGACCCTCACCCTAAGTGAGAGACGCGTCTCCGATTGTGAGTCCTCGCAGATCAGGGGTGCCGGCCTTCACGGAGCGTCCACGATACGGACGCCTCGCACGTCAACTGACTTATTGTCAGCAGGAGTTGGGGCGGTGCGCGACAGCCCCGCCCGGGTGTCCGGAACGGGGCTGTCAACAGACGGTCACCCACCGATGGGTTCTGGCCAAAGGATCAAACGGGGCGGTCGCCCCGTTCCTGCGCCCGCAGCTCGGGCGACGACAGCAGTGCGGAGTTCCGGCAGCGCGGCGCCGTGCAGGAGTACCACGTGCCACACCACCGCTGTTCCGGGGTGTACCCAGGGCGCAGCGTCATGGGGTCGTGCTCGCGGCACGACGGCCGCAGGGCGGGGAGATTGGCAGTCGTCACGGCTTCCTCGTTTCCTTGTTCGTGTCCTCGCCGCGCTCGCGGGCGGCCATCTCCTCGGCGCTCATACGCCCGGTGACCCCGTCGTCGTACCGGGCCGTCCACGTCCACTCGCTCAGCCGGCCGCCGTCGCCCTTGCGCACCACGTCCCGGCCGACACCGATGTGGATGTGCGGGATGGTCAGCGACTTCGGGTTGACCCGCAGCACCTCGTACCAGGTCCCCCGGTACCGCACGAAGTCCCCGCGCCGGAAGTCGGCCCGGGACCACACCTTGAACCCCTCGGCCTTCGCCCGCTCGACCACCACCCGCCAGTGATCGAGCTGGTCGTCCAGTTCGGCGAGCTGCCGCGTCAGCTCGGCCGCGTAGTCGGTTCCCGGCGTGCACCGGGACAGCGACCGCTCCACTCGGCGCCGGTCCGCCTCCAGCTTCTCGATGCGCCGCAGCGTCCGGGCCGGGTCGTTGCGGCGTTCGCTGTACGCCGCCGCCGACTCCGCCCGCCCGGCCAGCCGTTCCGAGCGCGCGCCCTCGTCGATGAACTTGTGCATCCCGGAATCCATGCGCGACAGCGCCCGGCGGTGCGCGCCCTCGGAGTGGTGGCCGACGAGGACCGGCTGGCCCGGCGGGATGTGCTCGGCGATCTCATGCGCCCGGCGGTACCCGGCCTCGGACGCGGCCTGCGCCCGCCCGGCCGCGCCGGCCAGCCGGTCCGCCCGGTCTTCGGCGCGCTGCTCGCGCTCCGCCTCCGCCTCGGCGAACGGCCGCGCGGTGTCCTCGTCGATGACGACGTCCACGCTCCAGCCGGCCGCCTCCAGGGCCGCCTGGGCGCCGTTGATGCGCCACATCTGCGCGGCCCGGTCCCGGCTGCGGGTGATGCCGAGGCATCCCAGCGACGGGAACCAGCGGAAGCCGTGTGGCCGGACGAGTTCAAGGACGCCGTCGCCCTTGGACGAGCCTTCCAGCAGGGTGCCGTCGGCGCGGGTGTGGGTGATCGTGATGGTGCCCATGAGGGCCTCCCCTGTTCCTTGGTCCGATAGTGCGGGCGCCCCGCCCTGGGGGTGGCGGACGGGGCGCCGGGTCGCGGCCCGGTGGGGGACGGACCGGCGACGCAACGGCACGGAGTGTGCCGGTGAGTGCGCGTATCGCCGAACGGCCGGTTCAGGCCGCCGGTCGGCGCGCCCAGTCCTCGGCGGCGGTGCGGCGCAGCCATGCGGCAGCCGACTGACGGCCCTCGGGCGGGAGCATCGCAGTCGTCCCGTACACCTTGCCGCGCGGGCCGATCGTCACCCGGGCGGAGCCGAACGGCAAGACGCACTCCAGCCGGGCCCCGGTGCGCGCGTCCCAGACGGCGGCCGACTCGTCCCCGTGGACGATGAGGGCGCCTGGCCGGGCCCCGAGCGCGGCCGGCTGCGCCTCGCCGGCGAACCATGCCGCGAGCGGGAGCAGCCAGTCGGCGGACAGCAGCACGGTGGTGTGTTCGCCGGCGAACGGCCCCTCCACGGTCAGGGACGTCGAGCCGTCCGACAGGTCCAGCCGCAGCGCCGTGCCCCCGACCGTGCCCGGAACGATGAGCGTGTCCATGTTTCCTGCCTTCCTCGGTCGGCTGTGCGGCGGGGCCATTACGCCACGGAACGCGGACGGGGCCGAACGGCCAGGGCCTCGGCGGCGCGCCGGGCGGTGGCACCCCACAGCGGCTGGTCGGCCGGCGGGCGCAGGGCCTCGGCGACAGCTCGGGCGGCGGAGCCGTAGAGGGGCTCGTCGACCGGCTGCATGAGCAGTGTGCGCGGGTCCGTCATGGTTCCTTCTTCCTTGGTCGGTCGTGGCCGGTATGCCCGACCCGATGAATTGATTAAATCATACGGCCCCGGCAGGGACAACCCACGAGGCCCGTGTTGTTCAGCGAGACGAGGTCAGCGCTCGACCCGCATCGGCATGAGCATGTGCACGAAGCCGTCACCGGTGACGGCGTCCCCGTCGGTGAGCACGTACGGCTTGAGCGGGGTCCGCGCGTGGACGGTCACCGTCGGGCCGGCGAACGTCCCGAGCGCGTCCAGCAGGAACAGACCGTCCACAGCCATCGGGGCGCCCAGGTCCGCGCCGGCCAGCGTCTCGCCGTCCACGACGACGCCGCGCACGCGCGCCTGCGCCGTCTCATCCCGAAGGCCCGGCGAGACGGTCACACCGGCCGGGCCGAACTCCAGCAGCACGAGCGGTTCCTTGGGCAGCTTCGCCTTGGACACGGCGTGGGCCTTGCGGACCGCCCGCGCCAGCGCCTCGCGGTCCATCCGAACGGCCAGCGGCAGCGCATCCGACGGGATCAGGCCCCAGATGTCCGGGTACTTGCTCACGTCGGCCGTGCAGCGCACGGTGACCGTCACCGCGCCGACGGCGAGCGTCGCCCAGTCGCCGTCCACCCCGATGACGACGGGGCCGGTGTGCTTGCCCAGCAGCTTGGCCATCTTCTCCAGCAGCCACGCGGGCACGAGGGCGGCTGTCTCCGCCCGGCCGCCCTCCACCGCCTTCACCTCGCCCACGGTGACCCGGTAGCGGTCGGAGGCGGTCAGGCGCAGCACTCCGCCGGCGATGCGCAGGTGGACGTACGTCATCACGGGCAGCGTGTCGTCCCTGCCGGCGGCGGGCAGCACCCGGGCCACCTGGCCGAACCATTCCGCGCCGTCCACGGTCACCTGCGCAGGCACGTCCGGCGGGAACGCCGGGTAGTCCTCCAGCGGCAGCGTGCCCAGCGGCACCGCCAGGTCCGGTGTGGACAGCACCCCGTCGTCCACGGTGACCGGCGTACGGGCCGCGTCGGCCGTCTTCTCCCCGGCGACGGCGGCGGCCAGCACGTTCTTCAACTCCCCGAGGTCCAGCAGGCTGCGGCCGTCGGGTCCGGCCTCGCCGTCCACGCGGACGGTCACGGACGTTTCGTAGTCGAACCCGCGCAAGGTGAGCGCGCCGTCGGCCGTCTCGGCCATCACGCCGCCCAGCACCTTGACGAGGGGCCGGTCTGCGATGCCGAGCGCTACGGTCTTCAGCGCGTCGGACAGCGCGCGGTGCGTGGTGGTGAAGCGGGCCGGCACCTGCTCGGGCGCCTGCGTCTGCGTCGTCATGTCTTCCTCATTCCCTGGTCATTCGCCGGCCGTCAGGCCGATGACGTCGTTGAGCTTGCCGGGCTTCAACTCCCGGCCCGGCTTCGCGGTCGCCTTCACGGTGCCGAAACTCCAGAACGAGGCGCCGAACGGGTCCCGGCTCAGCACCTCGTCCCGCGCCCGGCCCACCTCGCCCCGCGCCTCGTCGTGCGTCGCGTACGGCCCCAACAGGAACCCGACCTTCGCCCTGTCCCGTACGGTCACGTAGAAACCCTCGGTACGTGCGTCCACGGTCGCCTG
The DNA here is from genome assembly GCF_040302425.1 of Streptomyces sp. NPDC126497. Lineage (NCBI taxonomy): Bacteria > Bacillati > Actinomycetota > Actinomycetes > Kitasatosporales > Streptomycetaceae > Streptomyces > Streptomyces sp. NPDC126497. Next base: position 3,129 of record NZ_JBEORT010000059.1, on the reverse strand, counting down.
CTGTCCCACGCAATAGCTGTGGCCGCACGGCCCGTCCAGCGGCTTGGCATGGCCGTTCTCGCACACTTCGTGCGTCCCCGGGGTGTACCAGTGGGGCCCGTACCGACCACTACCCACACCGACCTCGTCCGCGTGGTCGATGGTCCCGCGCAGCCACTTCAGCGCGGCATCCTCGTCGCCTAGATGCGTGCCCTGCTCCATGCCGTTGATGACTGCGCGGGTGCGGCCGAAGTCCCGGCCCGGCCGGCGACGACCTTCAGCTTCCGGCCCTTGTACGTCTCGGTCTTCACGTTGGCTCTGTCCTCTCCGGTCAGTTCTGCGAGGCCATGCGCTGCTGGATCTCCAGGCCCGCGCGCGCGACCTCCAGCAGGGCCGCACCCTCGGGGCAGTCGGCCAGCTCGTCGCGCCGGCAGTCGGTGCAGCCGGTGACGTGGACCGCGTAGTCGTCGAATGCGCGGGAGTATGGCAGCGTCGCCACCGCCCGCTGCTCGGGCACCTTGAGTGCGGTCAGCCCCACGTACCCCTCCAGCTCCGCCGCGTCCCGCATGGCGTCCGGGGCCCACTTCGTCCATGTCGTCTGTCGCATGGCCGTTTCCTCGTTCCTTGGTCGGTGGTGCGTGTCGTCGGTCAGCTCTTGCGCCCGGACATCCGTCCGGCGGCGTAGCCCCCGGCCGTGGACACCGCCAGGAGAGCGGCGAGGCCCGTGGCCAGCCGGGCCCCGGTCAGCTCACCGTCCCCGGGGAGCACGATCGCGGCCAAGGCCAGGTGTCCGAGAAGCACCGGGGCCAGCACGCCCGTGAGGATCTGTCGGATGGTCATGGGTCCCCTCCCAGTCCGTGGTGCGGTGCGTGCTCCCGGCCGGTCGTGAGCCGGCGCCTCCGGGCCGTACGGTCCGGCGGACTTCGTTATCCCACGGGAGCGGGTCGGGACCTAACGGCCCCGGCCGGTCAGGCGACGATCTCGACGCCGCCCCAGTAGACGATGGTGCCGGTGCCCATCGAGTCGGTGCGGGCCTTGCGCCCCAGGCTCAGCGCGTCCTCGCCCCGGCCGTCCTCGGCGAGGTGCACGGCGAGGGCGACCATGAACGGGGTCACGTCGCTGCCGGCCAGAACAACGCCGGCGCCGGTCACGCCGTACCGCCCCGCGTACGACTCGCGGATGCTGTAGTCGTCCTCGTACAGGTCGATGTTCTCGGCGGCGACGGTGATGTCCTGGCGGGAGATCTGCATGGTCGGTTCCTTACTCCTCGGTTTGTCGGTCCGGTCGTCCGTCCCGATGACTTAATTAAATCATAGTTCCTCGTGCGGGACAATACCCGGGCCCTTCCGGCACGGCTGCGCCGGCGGTCGCTACGCTCGTCCCGGACCACCGACCGAGGAACCGGGAGACAGACATGGCGCGACTACCAGCAGGCGGCCGGCGCATCGGCGTCATCGGCAAAGGAGGCAGCGGAAAGTCCACCACCTGCGGCCATCTGCTCGCCCACTGGACGGCCGAAGGCACCCCCGCCGTCGGTATCGACGCCGACGACCCCGGCGAGCAGGAAGACGGCAGCCTCTATGCCTGGTCGGACATCGCCGATCTCGGCGGCCCCGTCTACCGTGCGCCGGCCGCGTCCCGTCTCGCCGACGAGGTCCGGCGTCTCACACCCGCACACGGCATCGGGCTCATCGATACCGGAGCGTGGGAGCGCAAGTCAGGGAACCGGCACTTCGCCGTCCTCGCAGCCTCGGACCTGGTCGTCCTCGCCGTACAGCCCACCCCGATAGAGCTGGAACGCGCCGGCTCGGTGCTCAAGGCCATGGAGCAGTTGGAGGCTGTCGGTGTGGCCGTCCCCCGCCTGCTGCTGCTCATGACGATGGTCAACCGCTCCGCATCCTCGGCCAAGGAGACCCGTGAGGATCTGACGGCGGCAGGCTTCACCGTCATGCGTACTGAGGTCCCACGCTCCGACGGCCGCGACGGGTACGCGCAGGCGTTCGGCCGTACGCCGCGCATAGACCCGGGGAGCCCCATGGCGATGCTTGCCGACGAGTTGCTGGACGAGGTGACCCGGTGAGCAGCACCGCACGCTCCCGTGTCGACCGTGCCGCGCTGCTCACCGGAGCCCGCTCCCGCGTCGCCGCCCCGGCCGTCAACCCGCTGTTGCCTGCCGCGTCCGAAGCTCCGGACCCGTTCGCCCCGAAGCCACTCGACCCGGCCGCCGTCACCGGCACGGCCGAGGAACGCCTGGCCGCGTTCGAGACCGCCATCGACGAGGCGAAGGAGACGGCCGCCACGTCGCTCAAGGCGGCCCGCGCCCGGTTCGTCGTGGAGGCCGGCACGGCGCTGCGCGCGATCCGCGACGAGGACGGCGGACTCTACAAGGTCACGCACGACACATTCGAGGAGTACATCGTCGGCCGGTGGGGCATGGACCGCACCCGCGCGTATCAGCTCATCGACGCCGCCCCGGCGATGCTCGTCATGTCGAAAATTTTCGACACGGCGCCGGTGGAGTCGCAGGCCCGCGTCATGGCCCCGGTCATCGAGGCCCACGGCGAGACGGCCGTGCGCGAAGTCGTCGCAGCCGTCAAACAGTCCGGGGAGAAGGTCACGGCGGCGGCGCTGCGGGCGGCGGCGGTGCGGATGCACTACATCCCTGAGCAGCCGGCCGCCGGCCCCGGCGCCGCGCGCACGGATGACGACCCGCCGGCCGAGCACACCCCGGAGCAGGCCCGCGCGCTCGTCCGGCTGGAGCAGGGGCTGGCCGCGCTGCGCGGCGCCCACCGTGCGCTGCGCGGGCGGGTCATCGCCGACGCCCTGGACGCCGACTCCGAACGCGGCAAGATCCTGGCGGCGCAGGTGCGCGACCTCGCCGGGAAGATCGACCGCCTGACGCGGTGAGCGGACACGACGAAGCCCCGGGCCGTAGAGGCTCCGGGGCTTCTCGCTGGGTCTGGTCAGAGTTCCTCGGATCGCCCCGTCCAGAAACTGAAGGGCGTCCCGGACAGGTAGCAGTGGAGCGGGGGGCACCCAGCGCCCCCCGGCGGGGCCCGGTGGCCAGCGCCGCCGCACCCGCCACACCCCCCGCCCCGGTGCCGACACCCCCAACCAACCCCCCCGCTACAACGCATAGGTCTTACAGCC
>NZ_JBEORT010000058.1:0-43466 GCF_040302425.1 Streptomyces sp. NPDC126497 | reverse complement strand
CCGGGAGGCGCACCGCGCGCGTCCCGCCACCGCCGCGGCGGTGGCGGGACGCCGCCGCGGCCGGGCGGCACGGAGGTCACCTCATGACGGAGGGGGACACTCCCTCCCGTCCGGATTCTCCGGAGGGCTCCTGGGTAGCCGGGGAAACGACAGCACATCGCCAACCGGAACGAGGAGCAGACGTGAGCGAGCCGGCGTCCATCGCCCTGCAGAAGGAGATCGCCCGGGAACTGGGCGTCTCCGAGACCTTCGAGGCCGAGCGGGAGATCGAGCGCCGGGTGGCCTTCCTCACCGAGCGGCTGACCTCCACCGGCCTGCGCGCCCTGGTGCTCGGCATCAGCGGTGGCATCGACTCCACCGCCGCGGGACGGCTGTGCCAGCTCGCCGTCGAACGGGCGCGGGCCGGCGGACACGAAGCACGGTTCTATGCGATGCGGCTGCCCTACGGGGTCCAGGCCGACGAGCACGACGCCCAGCTCGCGCTCTCCTTCATCCGGCCCGACCACGTGCTGACCGTGGACATCAAGCCCGCCGGTGACGCCGCGCTCGAGGCCGCGCTGGCCGCCGGGGTGAGCTTCCGCGACGCCCACCACCAGGATTTCGTGCACGGCAACATCAAGGCACGCCAGCGGATGATCGCCCAGTACGCGGTGGCCGGCGCGCACGAGGGGCTGGTCGTCGGCACGGACCAGGCCGCCGAGGCGGTCTCCGGGTTCTTCACCAAGTTCGGCGACGGGGCCGCCGACCTCGTCCCGCTGGCCGGCCTGACCAAACGCCGGGTGCGCGCCGTCGCGGACGCGCTGGGCGCCCCCGCCGAGCTGGTGTGGAAGGTCCCGACGGCCGATCTGGAGAGCCTCGACGAGGGCAAGGCCGACGAGGACGCGCTGGGGGTGTCCTACGACGTCATCGACGACTTCCTGGAGGGCAAGCCGGTGGACGAGCAGGCCTTCGAGACGATCGTCCGCCGCTACCGCCTCACCGACCACAAGCGCCGGCTGCCCGCCGCCCCCTGACCGGCCGGCCGGGGCGGGCGGCGCGGGTGGAGTGCGCCGCCCTCAGCTCAGGCCGAGGACGCTCATGGTGTGCTCGGCCATGCGCCGCTCCCCGAGGGCGTTGGGATGGACGGGCACGAGGCTGCCGCCGAAGAGGAGGGGCTCGATCCAGCGGGTGCCGCCGGGCTTGCACGCGTCATGGCCCTCGGAGATCCGGGAGAAGTCCACGAAGGTGGCGCCGGTCTCCTCGCTGGCGCGTTCGACGACCGCGTTCAGATGGGCCTGTATGCCACGCAGGTACGGCACGTCACCGGCGGCGACCGGGAGCTTCACGTAGCAGGAGGGGTCGGCCTCCGCCGGCGTGATCCACGGGTATCCCAGGACCGCCACGCGGGCGTGGGGCGCCTTGGCGCGAACGCTCTGCAGGGCGGCCCTCAGCGCGGGGTAGGTGCGCGCGTCGATCTGGTCGGTGAAGGAGGTGCCGTGCCGGTCCTTGCAGGGGCTGCCCTTGCCCCCGCTGAGGACGCCCGCGGTGCCGCAGGCCGTGATGGCGTTGATGAAGGTGCCGTTGTCGTTGCCGCCGATCGTCAGCGTCACCAGGTCGGTGCCCGCATCGAGCGCGTTCACCTGGGGTCCGACCCCGGGGTACTGGGCCGTGGTGAAGTCCTTCGTCTGGGCGGCGCCGCAGGTCACGTCCTTCAGGTGGACGCCGGTCCGGGCGGCGATCACATGGGGGTAGTTCGCGGTGGAGCGCAGGCACAGCAGATTGGTGGGATCCACGGGCAGCACGCCCGACCCGGCGCTGTAACTGTCACCGAGGGCGACGTAGTCCAGGGACGCGGAGGCGTGCGCGGCGCCGCCCGTGAGACCGAGGGCGAGTGCACTGACGAGCGCGGTTGACGTGGCCATGACATTCCGCAGGACGTGCTTCGGCATGTGATCCCTCTTCCCGGGGGCGGAGCGGCGGGGTGGCGGCCGGCGGAGCGGGCGCAGGGGGTGCCGGACCGCGTCCTTACCGAACGGTTCTACCGTCAAGTAATGTGCAGGGCCCCCGACGGGGAGTCAACATTGTTGACCGGACTTCTTGAAATGCTCACGAAAGGCTCCCCGCTCACCTCCGCGGGCGCGCGAACCCGCAGGTGCGAAGCGTCGGGGCCCCTATCCTGTCCCGCATGCTGCAGACCGGCTCCAGCGTCACGACCCGCGAGGCCATCCACTCGGCCGCTGCCCGGCTCTTCCGGAGCCAGGGCTTCTCCAGGACCACCGTCCGCCAGATCGCGGCGGCGGCCGACACGGACCCCGCGCTGGTGATCCGTCACTTCAAGAGCAAGGAGCTGCTGTTCCTGGAGACGATGCACCTGACGATCGACGACGAGCCGCTGCTCGACGTGCCCCTGGAGCACCTGGGGGAGCGACTCGCCGAACTCCTCGTCGAACTCGGCGGTTCCGCGCGGGGCGTCTTCCTGGCCCTGGTGCACGGCGGCGGCGAACCGCAGATCCACGCGCGTCTGCGCGAGACGCACGAACACCTCTTCGTCGCACCACTGCGCCGTCGTCTCCCCGGCCCCGACGCCGACGTCCGCGCGCGCATGGCGGCCGCCCTGGCGGGGGGACTGCTGTACGCCCTGTGGGTGGTCGGGGACGAGGGGCTGCTCCGCATGGACCGTGCCGAGCTGGCGGCACGGTACGGCGCACTGCTCCAAGGGGTGCTGCCCCCCGGAACCGCTGACGCCGCCGCGGCCTGTGCGGTCCCGTGAGCCGCGTGTCCGGACGCGAACGCGGGGAGCCGGGCGGAGACCTCCGGCTTCGCCGCACCGTCCGGCCCCCTTCACCGTCCGGACCGTCACGTCAGGGGTGGGCGGCGGCCGGTACGGCAGGGCCGGGCGGTCGGCAGCGGTGACACATCACCGCCGTGCCGGACGCCTTCCTGCGTCCTGCGCGGACCGAGCGGTATGCGCGCGCGACTCGTACGCGTTCCGTACGTGATGCGTACTCGATCCGTACGTTCCACGCTATGATCAAGGAACAGGAGGCCCTCCATGTCCGAGTTGTTCGACCGGGTCGACGCGCTCCTCGCGTCCCGCGCCCCTCTGCCGCCACCCGAAGAGCGCAGGCGTCTGCGCAAGGCCCACGGCCTGACGATCGACGAGATCGCCACCGCGCTGCAGGTGCGCCGGGCCACGGTCAGCGGCTGGGAATCCGGCAAGACCGAGCCCCGCCCGCCGGAGCGCGACGCGTACGCGCGTCTCCTGGACGGACTCTCCGAGCTGTACCCCGCCCCGGCCGACTCCGGCACCAGGGGTGAGGACGCAGTGACACCCGGGACGCCCACCGTTCCGGCGCCCCCGGAGCCGAAGCCCCGGACCCCGTCCACGGACCGCGGACCCGAGGCCGCGGCCGGGAGCGCCACCCCGTCCCGTCCGGTCGCCGCACCGCGCACCCCCGGGCCGTCGACGACGTCACGGCGCCCGGACCCGCGGACGGCGGCTCCGGCCGGCATCCCGGGGGGCGCCGCCGGTCCGCGGTTCGGGAACGGACCGCTCGCGGTCGTCGACGTCGACGCGAACGGGCGGGTGCTGGCGTACTGCACCGGCGGCCTGGTACTGGACGTGCCCGCCAAGTCCCTCCCGGCCCTGGTGGACTGGACGCTGAAGGAGGCCGGGCTCGGACAGCCTAAGCTGTCCGGGCCGGGCCGGGACGCCGATCCGCTGCTCGTGCTCACCGAGGCCGCGCTGGAGCGCTACGGCCTCCCCGTCGCCCTCACCGACGAGGAGCGGCTGGCCGGGCGGATCCCGGAGGGCCACAAGGTCGTCAGGCAGCTCGCGCGCGCGGAGTGGAAGCTGACGAAACGCGGCTTCGGGCCGTGGGCGCGGATCTACCGCCCCGCACGGGGCGCGGAACGCACCTGCGTGCAGCTGTGCGTCCCGTCCTGGCACGCCCTCGACTCCCGGCACTGGGGCGGGGCCGCGCAACTCCCGCCGGCGGACCTCGCCCGCGTCCTGGGCGTGTACGCCTCCCGGGTGATGACACCGCGCGGCTCCACCGCCGTCACCGGCCTGGAGCTGATGACCGCGCTGCACCCACCGACCCGCGCCTCCGCACCCGACGCGACGGGCAAGCGGCACTCCGAGCGCAACCCCGGCTCACTGGGCAAGGACCCGGTGGACTGCGCCCCGTGCGAGGCCCCCGACGGCCACCCCCTCCTGGCGGGCCTGCCACGCTTCCACGTCCGCGGTCCCGACGAGAAGCTGTTCGAGGAGGCGTACGACTGGGCGCGGCCGATGACGGATGCCGAGTGCACCCTGCGGCACCTGGTCGGCATCGACGTGAACATGGCCTTCGCCGCCGGCGCCAACGGCCTGGTCGTCGGCCTCGGCGCACCCACCCACGTCACCAACCCGGTGTTCGACCCGAAGCTGCCCGGCTCCTGGCTGGTCGACCTCTCCCACGTCGACCTGTCGAGGGTGAAGGTCGGCAAGGACAGGTGGGCGGAGCTGGACGCGGGCCTGCTGCCCAGCCCGTTCACACCGAAGGGGGACCGCCCCCGGGGTCCGGCCTGGTACGCCACGCCCACCGTCGCGTACGCGGTCGAGCTCGGCTACGAGGTGCAACCGCTCGAGGCGTACGTCCGGTATGACAACGGCCGCTACCTGGACGACTGGTACCAGCGGCTGCGCGACGCCTACCTGGCCACGATGGCCGACCTCGGCGTGCACGCCGACACGGCGCCGGCCGACTTCCTCGCGGCGATGGACGGCCACAGGGAGCGCGACCCGCAGCTGGCGATCGTCGCTTCGGCGATCAAGGCGACCGTGAAGGGCGGCCTGGGCAAGCTGCGCGAGCGTCCCCGCGGCGAGGGCTGGCGGCCCGGGCAGCCGTGGCGCGCCCTGTCCCGCCCGACGTGGCGGCCGGACATCCGCGCGGCCGTCATCTCCCGCACCCGCGTCAACCTCCACCGCAAGATCGTCAAACATGCGGCCTTCACCGGCCAGTACCCGGTCGCGATCCTGTCCGACTGCGTCGTCTACGCGGCAGACGGGCCCTCGCCGCTGGACTTCCTGCCCTACTCCGGCGGCAAGCCGCTGCCCGGCGGCTTCAAGCTCGGCGTCAACCCCGGTCTGGTCAAGCACGAGGGCACCCAGAGCGTCCTGTGGGGCGAGGAGGTCCGTGACCGGTTCGACGCCCCGGAGCTCAACCTCGCCCGCTACATCAAGGACGGCACCGTCACCGACATCGACAACGGCGAGTAGGAGAAGGCGACGATGACCCTGTTCGGGGACGGCCTGGACGCGGCGGTGCAGAAGGCGTTCACCCGCCCGGCGCCCAAGAGCGCACCCGCCCAGATGCGGTACCTGGTCAGACAGCTCAAGGGCACCCGCGCGGTCGCCCGGACGCTGCGCGTCTCCCAGCGCACCGTCGAACGGTACGTGAAGGGCCAGATCAGAAAGCCCCGCCCGGACCTCGCCGCCCGTCTGGAACGCGAGGTGAAGAAGCGCTGGCAGCCGCAGATCCGCGCCAGGGCCAGGGCGAGGGCGGCCACCACCGGCGGCATCGTCATCGACACCCGCGCCCGGATCGGCTACACCGCGCCGATCGGCTCGACGGACGAGGACCGGATCCGCCACCTGACCGTCGCCCTGCCGCCGCAGTACGCCGCCCGTCTCTTCGACGCCCAGCAGGCCGGCGCCGGCGACCAGCGGCTGCAGGAGATCGCCGCCGAAGCGCTCAGGGAGGTGTACTTCCAGGACAACGGCAGCCGCGCCGGCCAGCTGGAAGAGGTCCGCTTCACCGACGTCGAACACCTGGAGTTCGACCTGTGACCTCCGTGCCGGCCCGCCCGGGGTCCTCGTCCGTGTCCGGACCCGGGCCCGGAAACGCCGGGATCGGTGTTCGCGCGCGGGCGGCACGGCGGGGACCGTAGCGTGAGCCCATGCCCGAAGACGCGTACATACTCCACATCACCGAACGTTCCCTGTGGGACGCGGCCCGTGAACACGGCGCGTACCGGTTGTCGACGCGCGGTCGCACCCTCGCGCAGGAGGGCTTCGTCCACTGCGCGACGCGCGCCCAACTCCCCTCCGTGGCGGCCTTCCTGTACGGCTCCTACGACGGTCCCGACGAACTGGTGGTGCTCGTCGTGGACCCCGGGCGGCTGGACGTGCCGGTGAAGTACGAGGCTCCGGAGCCCGGCGCCGAGGAGTTCCCGCATGTGTACGGTCCGATTCCGGTGGATGCGGTGGTGAGGGTGGAGCCGTGGCGCTGACGGACCGCCGCCGCAGGTGGTGGCGGTGGGCGGTGGTGGCGTGGCTGATCCTCGGGACCGCCGCGGGCGGGCTGACCCTGTGGTTGCAGGACTCGACGGAGCCGCGGCGGTACGGCTGGGAGGAGGCCGGCCCCACGCCGTCGCCTCCCCGGGGCCGGGAGTCGGCGTGTGCGGGCACCACACCCGACCAGGACGGCGGAACGCTCTGCTTCGTCAGGAGCCGTTAGCCGGCCCGTCTCCGGATCCCGCCCACACGGCTCGGGCGGCGCCCGCAGGGTGAGTGCGGGCGCCGCCCGAAGTGACGTCGAGGGCGAGGAAAGCGAAAGAGCTTGTTTCAGGAAGGAATTGAGAAGGAAGCCCCTTCATGGCCTCGCCGCGGACAACGCTAGCACTCGGCCCGGGATCACGTCGCGCAGATTCTCGGGGGTGACGACCTGGGAGTCCGGGTGCAGCCCTTCGGGGCGTTCGAGACCGATGTACATCACGGGTTCGTCCGGGACCGGCCCGCCGTCCCACAGTTCCACGGCCGTGGTGTCGCCGGACATCAGGTCGGTCAGGTATCGCACCGTCAGGTACTCGCGCTCCACGACGGCGCGTACCACCTTGGACACCGACACCTGGTTCTCCTCGACCCGGTTGGCCGACGAGACGCCCTTCAGATACAGGTGCAGCCACGTGGCGCGCCACCGGCCGTCGTCCCCGCGCCGGAACACCAGCGGCAGCGCCACCCGGCCCGCCCCGCGGAGCTCCGACTTCATGCGCACCGTGCGCGGCTCGAACGGCCGGCCCCTCTGTTCACCGTCGCGCAGCATGAAACCGAAGAACGACTCCTCGACCTCCTCGAAGCCCTCGCCGGCGTAGATGTTGACCTGCGGGACGATGAACGCGCTGCGCACCCGGTCCAAGGACAGGTCGATGAACTCCGAGGCTCCGTCGGGCGCTTCGGTGACATCGCCCGAGTGCCTGCCCCCGACGGTCCTGAGGGAGGTGTAGGAGAGCCAGGAGTCGGTGCCGTAGTCGCTGCGGAGAAGCAGCGCCGAGAGGTCGTAGTCGGTCCGGCGCCCGGTCTCCTTCCAGTGGACGAAGAAGCGCAGCCGCTCGCCGTCGACCGCCGAGAGCGAACCTCGCGGCAGTACGCCGAGCCCGGCCGCGGTCGCCCTGCCACTGAGCGGGAGCGCCACGTCGAGGACGTCGGGGTCGAGCAGCAGCCGGCCCGGTGCCGGAAGCCTGCGGCGCGTCTCGGCGTCGAGGGCGGCGATCAGACGGTCGCGGTCGGCGGCGGGGACCGGCCGCCGGGCGTCGGGGGCTGCCCGGCCCCGGCCCCGGCGGTTGACGAAGATCCGGGGTTCGCCGGTCTCCCGCTCCCGGTTCTGGAAGTGCTCGCGGACCGAGAGCACGACCCGGCCGGAGACCTCGGGAGCGACCCGCACCGCGGCGTCCACCACCGCGTCCCGCTGCTCCTGGTCGGCGGCGGTGCGCAGCAGGCGGTCCAGGGCGCGGAACAGCTTGCCGGGCGCGGACGTCAACAGCCGTACCGCACCGAGGACGTCGGACTCGTCGAGCAACGCCTCGACACGGCTGTCGAAGGACCGTGCCTCCTTCTCGCCCCGCGCCACGGCGAACACATCGGCGGCGTGCGGCCAGCGCGGGTACTCGTGCGGGTGGAGACGCTCGCCGAGCCGCTTGAAGGGCTCGCGGTGCGCGTGCACATCGGCCGGTCCGGCGGGGTTCGCCGCGACCACGGCGTCGAGGCCCGCGAGCAGCGCGCGGCGGACCGGCCGCGAGAGCGTCCGGAACCGGGTCGGCTCCTGCAGCGTCACGTCGCCGCCCGACAGCGCGCAGGCCAGCCGCAGCACATCGGTGACGGTGTCCAGCAGGAGATCCGCGCCGACGGCGAGACGGGCCCTGTTGACGACAGCCCGGTTCTCCCGGACCGGCATCGACTCCGGCTGGGGGCCGGACGCGCAGTGCCCGGCGAGGATCTCGAGGTCGCGCAGGTGGTCCTCGCCCAGTGGCGTCGTGCTGCCCGCCAAGGCCAGGTACAGGTCCGTGAGTTCGTCGCCCAGGTCCCGCCCGAGGTGCAGGACGGTCACCCGGTCGCCCGCCGAGGCGATCAGCTCGTCCTGCGCCGCGAGCATCTCCTCGTAGGTGTGCTGGTAGCGGCCGTACCTGGGGAGACCGAGCAGGTCCAGCGCTCCGTGTGCGAGCCGCGTCAGCACGTCGTCCCGCGACGTGTCGTCGAGGAGCGCCTCCGTCACGCACCGCATCCAGAACTCCTCGGTGTCCGGCACGTTCTCCGGGAAGTCGATGAAGTACGCGTTGTGCCGGACGTGATCGCCCACCATCTCGCTCACGGCGTGCAGCGTCCGCCTGGCGGTGCGGACGACCGCGGCCTCGGACAGCCCGGACAGCCGCTCCAGCAGTTCCGCCGAGAGCTTGAAGCCCGCGGACGCCAAGGCCGCGTCGAATCGCCGTGCGGCGGTGGCTCCTTCGCCCGCGGAGCCCTGGGGGCGGGGGAGGCGGTGGGTGTGCCGGATGACCAGCGATTCGAGATGGTGCGTCATCCGGGGATGATCGCAGAGGCGTGCGAGCCGACGCACGGGAGTTTCCCGTCGCCCTCTTCTTCCGGTTCCCGCTTGTGATGCGCTCCCTGGACCTTGGGGCAGGAAGAGTGACGCAAGCCACAGCGCCACGCTGTCCGATCGGTCAGTTCTGACCGATCGGACAGTTACGGTTGAGGAATGGCACGCTCCGCCTCCGCCATGCGCGGTCAGATCCTGGAGTCGGCACTGCGACTGTTCGCCGTGCACGGCTTCCGCGGCACGTCGTTGCAGGACATCGCCTCCGACGCGGGCTGCTCGAAGGCGTCGCTCCTCTACCACTTCGCCGGCAAGGAGAAGATCCTCACCGAGCTGCTGTCCCCGGCCCGGGACGCCCTCGCCACGCTGCTCGACCGCGTGGCCGGACTGGAGGGCGGCCGGCTGGTGGAGGAGACCGTCGTCGGATACGTCGACCTGACGCTGCGGTTCCGCCGCGAGATCCGGCTCCTCTTCGAGGACATCGCCGAGATGTCCTGCCACCAGGACCTCGGCGTCATGGAGTTGGCGGACAGACTGCTGGACGCGCTGGCCGGCCGCTCCCGGAGGGCACCGGACCGGGTGGCGGCGTGGATGGTGCTGGGCGCCGTCTTCATCACGGGCGCCACCGACGACGAGGTGGCGCCGGACGAGGTGCTGCGCGCCGAAATGATCCGCAGTGCGCTGCGGACGCTTGACCACACCCCCAGTTGACCCCCTAACGGAAAGACCCCTCCTCCATGGCGACCTTGCTGTACCGGCTCGGGCGGTTCTCCTTCCGCAGAAGAGGCCGAATAGCCGCGGTCTGGCTGCTCCTGCTCATCCTGCTGGGTGTCGGAGCCGCCACCCTGATGGGCCCGACCAGTGACAAGTTCTCCATGCCGGGCACCGAGTCCCAGCGGGCGCTGGACGACCTCGACCGGCAGTTCCCACAGGCCGGCGGAGCCACCGGCACCATCGTCGTCGCCGCGCCCGAGGGCGGGAAGCTGGCCCCCGCCGCGGTGGCCCCCCTGGTGAAGGAAGCCTCGGGGATCGACGGCGTCACCGCCGCCATGGACCCGTTCCAGGTCGGCTCCGTCTCCGAGGACGGCCGCTACGCCCTGATCCAGGTGCAGTTCGACAAGACCGCCGACGAGGTCACCGACGAGCAGAAGTCGGCCTACGAGGCCGTCGGCGCCGACGCCGAGGGCCTGCGGGTCGAGCACGGCGGCGAGGTCATGGGCGGTGACGTGGAGGTCGGCTCCACCGAGGCGCTCGGCGTCCTGGTCGCCGCGGTGGTCCTGGTCGTCACCTTCGGCTCGCTGGTCGCCGCCGGCATGACCCTGCTGAACGCGCTGATCGGCGTCGCGGTCGGCATGGCCGGCCTCTTCTCCCTGACCGGTGTCATCGAACTGACCTCCACCGCCCCCATCCTGGCGCTGATGCTGGGCCTGGCCGTCGGCATCGACTACTCGCTCTTCATCACCTCCCGCTACCGCCAGTACCTCGCCGAGGGCCTCCGGCCCGAGGAGGCCGCCGGCCGCGCGACCGGCACCGCCGGCTCCGCCGTCGTCTTCGCCGGCGTCACCGTCGTCATCGCCCTGGCCGGCCTCTCCGTCGTCGGCATCCCCTTCCTGAGCGTGATGGGCCTGGCCGCGGCGGGCACCGTCGCCGTCGCCGTGCTGGTCGCCCTCACCCTGCTGCCGGCCTTCCTCTCCTTCGCCGGCAAGAAGATCCTGCCGCGCAAGCAGCGCCACCCGGAGGGGCACACCGCCGGGGAAGGCGCCGTCGCCGAAGGCTTCGGCTTCGCCTGGGGCCGGCTCGTCGCCAAGCTGCGCGTGCCGCTCCTGGTCGCCGGCATCCTCGGGCTGGGCGCGCTCACCCTCCCCGCCCAGGACATGCGCATAGCCCTGCCGGACGCGGGCACCGCAGCCGAGGGATCCCCGGCGCGCGAGGCGTACGACCTGACGTCCGAGGGCTTCGGCGAGGGCTTCAACGGCCGTCTCGTCGCCGTCGTCAACGGTGAGGACGCGCGGTCCACCGGGGCCGCCGCCGAGAAGGCCACCTCCCTCATCAAGGACACCGACGGCGTCCTGACCGTGGCCCCGCCGCAGCTGAACGAGAAGGGCACCACCGCCCTGCTGGCCATCATTCCCGAAGCCGGCCCGACCGCCGTCGCCACCGAGGACGCCGTCCACGACATCCGCGACCGGGTCGCGGACATCAAGGGCGCCGACATCGCCCTCACCGGCGCGACCGCCCTGGGCATCGACGTCTCGGAGAAGCTCGCCGACGCCCTGCCGGTGTATCTGCTCCTGGTGGTGGGCCTGTCCATCCTGCTGCTCATGCTGGTCTTCCGGTCGGTCCTGGTGCCGCTGAAGGCAGCCCTGGGCTTCCTGCTCACCGTGGGTGCGACCTTCGGCATCACCGTCGCCCTCTTCCAGGAGGGCCACCTCGCCGGCCTGGTGGGCGTCGACACCCCCGGCCCGCTGGTGAGCTTCCTGCCGATCCTGCTCATCGGCATCCTGTTCGGCCTCGCCATGGACTACGAGGTCTTCCTCGTCTCCCGCATGCGCGAGGACTTCGTCCACGGCGCCGACCCGCAGGCGGCCATGGTCAGCGGCATGGGCCACAACGCCCGTGTCGTCACGGCCGCCGCGCTCATCATGACCTCCGTGTTCGGGGGCTTCGTCCTGATGGACGACCCGATCATCAAATCCATCGGGTTCGCCCTCGCCGTCGGCGTGGTCATCGACGCCTTCGTCGTCCGCATGACCCTGGTCCCGGCGGTGATGTCGCTGCTCGGCCGTGCCGCCTGGTGGCTGCCCCGGCCCGTCGACAAGGCCCTGCCCGACCTCGACATCGAGGGCGAGAAGCTGAGCCGGCGACTGGACGCGGAGACGCGCGACGAAACGCCCGTCCCGGTCTGACCCGCGCCGGACCGCAGACCGGAGGACGGGGCCGCGCGGCGGCCCCGTCCTCTTCCGTTCCCCGCTCTCTTCCCCCTCACCGGACCGCACCGGGGAGCGCGCCGTCTCCGGGCCGTCGTCATCGCTCGTCCGCGTTCCTCCGGTTCGTGGCACCGACCTCGGTCGGCCTGTACGTGCCCTTCTCGCTCCAGGTCACGCTCGGCCAGGACCACCTGCCCTCACGGGTCGGCACCGCCGGCGGGATCACGCTCGGTCTCGCCGTCGGCGTCGGCGGCCTGACCGGCCCCGTCATCGGCGGCATCGCCGACGTGACGTCCCTGCGCACCGCCCTGACACCGTTGGTCCTCATGCCGTCGGTGTGCTGGCTGCTGTTCCGCGCGCTGCCCGAACCCCCCGCACCGCACCACGGAGCTCCTCCGGATGCGCGGGCGGACGACACGGACGCCCCGCCGTCCTCCGTCCGGCAGCCCGGCCCGCTGCGGGGCACCGGCACCGGCCGTCGATGAACCCCCGCTCCCCGAAGACCGCTCCGCGCAGGGCCACCCGGCCCCGCGCGGCGCTCGCGCACCGGGGCCGTCGTTCCCCGACGTGCCCGGGCCCGTCGCCGTCCGTCCCGCGGACGCGGCTGCGGGCCCGGAAAACCGTCGGCGGACCCGCGGCGACCACTGCTGCTCGGTCCGGCCGGGAGGTCGTCCGGCGCGGCGGAACGGCGGGAGCGGCGCCCGCCCCGCGGGGGAGCGGCCGTTAGCCTGTCGGTATGTCGGAGCGTGTCATCCCGGGCCGCGCGGGCGGCCTGATCACCCTGGAGGCCGCGGACGCCCTGTGGGCCGGTCTGACGGCCGACAGCGCCGTGCCGACGGCTTCCGCCGCGTTCACCCGCCCTCCGGCCCATGCCCGAGGAGGCTACGTCCTGCTCGGCGGCCGTGTGGTGACGACGGTGGAGGCGGGCGACGGCCGGTGGGGCGTCCCGGAGAGCGAGGTGCGCCGGGCGGCGGCGGAGCTGAACGCGGTGGAGCTGGACCGTCAGGACCTGGTCCGCATCGGTCCGTTCCGTGACGGGCCGACGCAGGAGCACCAGGAGGGAACGCCGCTGCGGTGGCGCCGGCGCATAGCCCGGGAACTGGGGGGAGGGGACGAGCCCGGGCGGGCGGCACGATGCGACGGCGACCGGCCGCACCATCTGGCGGGGATCGACTGGCGGCGGATGCTCGTGGAGAGGACCCGTGACCGGACGGCGCGGACGTGGTGGCTGCCGCGCGCCGCGGTCAGGCTGCTGGATGCGGCCGAGCACACCGAAATGCGGTGGCTGCGAGCCGCGCGGACGCGTCAGGCAGGCGCAACCGTCACCGAGTCGCCTTCCCGCCGCCGGCAGGACCGGCCCGCCGACGTCCGGCAGACGACGAGTCCCGACGGTCCGACCGCCCCCCTGCGCCCGTACCACGAGGAACTGAAGGGCCATCTGTACGCGGTCCTCAGCAGGAAACCCGGCACCTCCCGCAAGGTGGCCGGGTGGTGCTGCGCCGTCTGCCGCACCGCGCCCGCCGCCGTACTCGACCACTGCCACGAACACGGCTACGTCCGGGCCCCCGTCTGCCGTTCCTGCAACACGCAGGAGCGACCGGACCACCTCTACAGCAACGACATCCGCGTGTCCCAGCACTACACACGGCTCTTCCACACCCACGCCACCGACTGGCTCCGCCACTGGCACCGCTGTCCCGGCTGCCGCGCCCGTGCCGTGCTGCCGTTGCCCCACCTCGCCGCGTGGACCGCCCACACCGCCTGCCGGTCACTGCGCCCGACCCACCGCGACCCCCACGGTTCCCGCGGGCGCAGACCCTGCGGTGCGCTGCGCGTGTCCTGGACCGGCAGCCACCGCGCGCCTGCCTCCTGCCTGTTCACCGTCGCCGTCGACCTGTGTCCCTCCGGCGAGCACCGTGTGCTGGCGCAGATCCCCTACCGCGAAGCCGCCGAGCGTTTTCGCGCCTGGCTGGCCGAGACCGCCCCCGCCGTGGCGGCCGAGGCCGGACCCGACCGTCTGGACGGCCTCCCGGACCGGTTCCGGCCGGTCGTCGCGGACACCGACGGTGAGGGTCTGGCGCTTTTCTGAGCGGGCGACGAGGGACCCGACGCCGACGTCGACCGGTGCGGCTGCGCGGTGGCTCCGGCGGCCGCCGCGCGGGCTGCCGGAACACCCCGGTACCGCCCCACCGGGCGGGACCCCGGGGGCCGGGCCGTGTACAGCACCCTGCGGGCTACCCGTTCCGCTCCGCGACGAAGATGCAGAACGGGTGGCCCTCGGGGTCCCGGTAGACACGGAAGCGTTCCTCGTCGTCGGGGTCCGGCCGGTCACGGTTGCTGAGCAGGCTGCCGCCGAGGGCGAGCACGCGCTCGTGCTGGCTCCGCAGTTCCTCCAGTGAGGTGACGCTCAGGTCGAGGTGCATCTGCTGAGGGACCGGGCCGTCCGGCCAGTCCGGTTCACGCAGGCACGTCACCTGCTGGAAGGCGAGCTGCGGGCCGCCGTCGGGGCGGCGCAGTACGAGCCAGTCCCCGCCGTGCTCGTCCGGCTGCCCGGCCGGGGGCGGCTCGTCGCCCTCGGCGTAGTCGAGTCCCAGCAGGCGCCGGTAGAACTCGGCGAGGCTACGGGCGTCGGTGCTGTCGAGCACGGTCTGCACCAGCCGGATACGGCTTGCGTCATCGGCCATGGGACCCAGGTGCCCGGCACGGCTCCGCCCGAACGCGGCCCGCCCGGGGAAAACGACCCGGCATCCCCACCGACGGAGCCTCGGCGCGTGGCGTCCGGTCCGCAGGGCCCGGCGGTCCCCGGCGCCGCGCAGGAGGCCGGCTCGCCGGGCCCGACCACGTGCCGGGCGGTTCCGCCGCCCTCCGGCCGGGGGGATTCCCGCGCCGGTTCCGCAGGTACAGGTTCTCGGACGAGGGCGGCGCCGGCCGGGACGGGGGGAGCGCGGTGCCCTCGGCGGCGGCCTGGCACGAGACGTCGGCGGCCCGGTCCGCGGGGTGACCCGAGCGGTCCCGGACCACGGAGCCGACCGGCGTCCCCGAGGATCACGGAAGGGACGCCGGTTCCACGGTGCCGCCGGGTCCACGGTGCCGGCGGTGCGGGCTGCTGTGCGCGGCTGCGGATCCGGATGGCCGGCGCGGCCGGCGAGGACGCCGAGGACGGGAGTCGCCGGCACGCCTGAACCCACGGAGACGGAGAAGAGCAGGGGCCCACCGGTGCTGCCTTGACAGGAGAGGAGCGAGCGCCGGGCCTCGCTCACCATCACGCCCAGGGTGGTGGCGGCGACGGCGCCGAGCGAGGAGGCGGGGCAGGTGACGCGGTCGAGCAGGACGGGCAGCAGCCGCGGCCCCCACCAGACCAGGGCAGCAGTGCCACGTCGCCGAGCCGGTACAGCAGCCGGCGCCCCGGAGCGGAGCCGGTGGGCGGGGTCCGGGCGCCGAGCCGGACCCACTGCCGCAGCAGCTCACCGGGTTCGGACAGCCGCCCGCTGCCCGTGAACCCGGTCCGCACGCGCCCGGCGACCCGGCCGTCGGACAGGACGAGCGCCGCGTGGCGCACCCGCGTGACGGTCTCCCCCCCCGGGGCCGCGTGGTCGGCGCCGTGACCGGGTGCGCCCGCGGGGTCGGTGAGCCGGGCCGATGCGGCCGCGCGCCGCCGGCGAACTCCGGGAGGGTCTTCAGAACGGCCTCACCGGCCACTCCCCACGCCGCACCGGCACGGCCATGATGGGAGCGCTCCCGCACCACCGCACGTGCAGATCTCCCGACACCGGAAGGACCGCTCATGCGCACCGCTCCCCCTCTCTCCCGGCGGGCACTGCTCACGGCCGCCGCCGCGAGCGTCACTGCGGGTGTCACCGCCGCGGCCGCTCCCTCCCAGGCGCCCGCCGCCCACCGCTCCCCGCCGTCCGCCGCCTTCGCCGGGTTCCGGACGGTGGGCCGGGTCAAGGAGGCAGCCGACGGCTCGGTGCGGTACACCTGGCCCGGCATCGCCTTCGAAGGCCGGTTCCGCGGCACCGGCGTCGGAGTCGTGCTCGACGACTCCGTCAACGACTACGACGTCCGGATCGACGGGACGACCGTCGGCACACTGGTGACTCCCGGGCGCACCACGTCCTGGGTCGAGGGCCTCGCCGACACCGAGCACACCGTGCGGCTCGTCAAGCGGACGGAGAGCCCGTGGGCCGCCGGCCGCTTCGGCGGATTCGTCGCCGCCCGGGGAGGGAAGATCCTCGCCGCCCCCGCGGCGCGGAGCAGGCAGATCGAGTTCATCGGCGACTCCTTCACCGCCGGATACGGCAACGCGTCGGACACGCGCGACTGCTCCGCCAACGGGGGAGTCGACCGGAACAGCAACGCGGACCTCGCTTTCGGCGCCCTCACCGCCCGGAAGCTCGGCGCCGACCACCAGCAGAACGCGTTCTCCGGCCGCGGCATGGTCCGCAACTACAACGGCGGCGACCCCGGCACCGATTACCGCACCTACTACGACCGGGCCCTGCTGAACGTCGCCGGCGACGTCTGGCGGAAGCCGCGCGGCTGGCGGCCGCAGGTCGTCGTCATCGGCCTCGGCATCAACGACTTCTCGACCCCGCTCCGCCCGGGCGAGCCGTGGGCCACGCAGAGCGAACTGATCGCCGCCTACACGAGCGCCTACCACGGCTTCCTCGACAAGCTGCGGGCCCGCTACGGAAGCAGGACGTTCCTGGTGGTCAGCGCCACCCCGGTGTCCGGCACCGCCTTCGCCGAGACCACGCAGGGCATCGTCGAGGACCGCAACGCGCGGGGGGACGGCCGGGTCAGCCACTGGCACTACGACGATCCCGGCCTGGACCGGCTCGGCTGCGACTGGCACCCCTCGCTCCACGACCACCGGATCATCTCCGGTCTGCTCGACCGGCACCTCGCCACTCTGCCGCTGACCTGGTGACCGGGAGGACGGTCCGGGCCGGGCGGGGCCCGGACCGTCCACGTGCGCCGAGGCCGCGGGCGACACCCCGGACGCGGCTGCGCAAGGGCTGCGGCTCCCGTCCGGGAACGGGCGTCCATCCGGCCGGCCCCCGTCCGAGCAGGGGCGCGTCCCGGAGGGCCGGCGGCCCTCACGGTTCCCGGCCTCGGACCATGATCTTCCATCGCCTGCGGTCACCGGCTGTGATGCCGGCGCTGACCGTGGCGTTCCTGTCGTCCTCGGCGGCGTCGGCCGCGCCGCACTCCGCGGGCGCGCGGTGGGCCGTGCAGCGTGACGCCGACACGTCGCGCGATACCGGGGTCACCGCAGTGGCGGTCCGCGGAGGTTCCGGGAGGTCGGACTCCCCGGCGCGGACCGGCACCGACGGAGCGGGCCCCTTCGCCCGCCGGGGGCGGGATCCGCCGGTCCCGCCCCCGCGGCGACGTGCCGTATGCGCCCGGCTCCTCCCACCCCGGCCACCATTCCGGAATACCCCCACGGGGTATATAGTCCACATGTGTGAGGACCCGCTGGAGGGTCACACCGGACGAGAGCGGGGTGACGGTCATGGACCGCAGCGCACATCACTCCAGCACCGCACACGGCCACGCCGGCGTTCACGGTCGAAGCACGCACCACCACGGTCCCACCGTCGGCGCCTCATGGTCCACGGCGGCGAAAGCGACCCTGCACTGCCTGACCGGCTGCGCCGTCGGCGAGATCCTCGGCATGGTCATCGGCACCGCCCTGATGTGGGGCAACGTGCCCACGATGGTCCTGGCCATCGCCCTGGCCTTCGTGTTCGGCTACTCCTTCACCCTCTTCGCCGTCCGCCGCGCCGGTCTGGACTTCAAGGCCGCCCTCAAGGTCGCGCTGGCCGCCGACACCGTCTCCATCGCCGTGATGGAACTCGTCGACAACGGCATCATCGCCCTGGTTCCCGGAGCCATGGACGCCCACCTGTCCGACCGGCTGTTCTGGACCTCGATCCTGGGCGGCTTCGCGATCGCCTTCCTGATCACCACCCCGGTGAACAAGTGGATGATCGGCCGCGGCAAGGGCCACGCGGTCGTCCACGCCTACCACTGACCCGCAGCGGCGGGTCGGCCGCTGTCAGGCGTCGAACATGCCCAACGACACGTCCTCCACGCCCGTGATGCCCTGCGGGCCCCCGGACCAGTCCGACGGGTCGTAGTCGAAGCTCACGTAGGCGCCACCCGCGTGTCCGCAGGCCACGGGCGCGAAACTCCAGTCGTCTCCGGAGGCGGTCTTCCAGGTCATGTACCAGGCCACGCACACCCCGTCCACCCAGCCGCCCGGCTTCAGGTCCTCCACCCATCCGGTCACGTGCGCCCGGCCGTTCTCGATGCAGATGCTGATCTCGCCACGGCCGAAGTTCTTCGTTGCGCTGTCGGTGACGCAGGTGGGCGCGGCAGCCCCGACGGGCGTGGCAGAGGCCGTCGGCGCCACCGCGAGGCAGGCCGCCGCCGCCGAGAGTGCCGCCAACGCCTTCACACGATTCGATCGCTTCATGGTCGCTTTCCTTCCTGGCGATGCGGGACAGGAGCAAAGTCATGTGCACGCCAACGGTTTTCGGGAACGGTTCCGGATGAGCAGCGCTTGACGGCGCTGAAGGAGCGGACACCCTCAACGGACACGGTCCACGCCGTCCGACCGCCTTCGTGGTCACCGGCGTCAACCGGGCGGAGCCAGCGCAGCGTAACGCGCGGCCGGAATGCCGGCCAAAGGCTGTTCAACTGCCGCCCTTGGGTTCTGGCCACGGCTTTACAGCCGCACTGGCGGTGCCACCCGCTTCAGGCCGACCGGGAGGATCCGGCGGTACCGGCAACGGCGAGGACGCGAACTCGATCGACCCGTACGGACGATCGAGTCCACGGGACCACGCGCGCGCGGGAGCTGCCACCATGGGCGGCATGCGCACGGTGGGGGTCGATCTGTCAGCCGACCGTTCCAAGACGGCGATGTCGGTGGTGGAGTGGGCGGGCGGGACGGCCGCGGTCGGGCCACCTGCTCTCACGTGCACCGATGACCTGCTGATCAACGAACTCTCAGGGCTGCGTCCCGGCGACCGGGCCGGTGTCGACACGCCGTTCGGGTGGCCGGCCGCGTTCGTGCGCGCGGTCGGGGCGCACCTCGCCGGGAACCCGTGGCCGGGCCGCGGCCAGGACAGCGAGCGCTACCGCAAGGACCACCTGCGCTACCGCCTCACGGACCGGATCGTGCGCGACCGGATCCACCCGGTCGCGCCCCCGCTTCCGGCCCCCTTTGACCGGATCGGCGCCATGGTGGCGCGGTGGGCTCATCTGGAGGACGAGCTCAACCGTCGCGGCGTCCGCGTCGACCGGACGGGGCGTGGACCGATCGCCGAGGTGTACCCGAAGGCGTCCCGGCACCGCTGGGGGCTTCTCGACGGCCCCCGGCGGATGGACGCCCTGCTCGCCGCCGCGCCCTGGCTGCGGTGTGACGAGCCGACGGCGCACGCCTACGACGCGAGTGAGCACGCCTTCGACGCGCTGGTCTGCGCACTGACGGCACGTGCGGTGGCACGTGGTCTGACCACCCGCCCCGAGGCGACGGAACTCGACGACGCCCGCATCGAGGGCTGGATCCACCTGCCGGTGCCGGGGTCATGGGCGCTGTTGCCGCACCCCGAGGACGGGGCCGCGGCACGGTCCTCGACCTGCGCCGGCTGACCGGTCACGGCACGCTGCCGCGAAAGCCGGGCGGCCGGGGTCGCTTCGAGGGCCTCGGTGGGCTGACGGGACCGCGACGCCGTCGGGAGGGCGCCCGATCCGTGTCCGCCTCCGCGGGGGAGGCCCGGGGCAAGGCCCCTCATCCCCACGGGGTGCTCAGCTCCATGGAACGCAAAGCCGCCGCAAGGGCCGGACCGTCGCCGACATCGAGGGCCGTGTCCGTCAGCTTGATGACGTGTTCGTCGCCGTGTGCCAGGGCCCGCTCGAGAACTTCCTCGGGAGTGACGGTGCCGGGCGGGGTGTACGCGACCGGGGTGGCCGGCGCGTACATCGCGGTCACCGCCGCGGAGGCCGTCCAGGCCGCCTGCAGGCTCGACGGCCACAGGGCGGGTGGGAGCGCGGGCAGGGCGCGCAGCACGGCGTTGGGGGCCGTGGCCGCGTGGACCAGCATCGTTTCCTCGCCGTGGCCGTGGGTGGCGTACCGGTGTGTTGCCGCCCGCACCAGCTCGGCGAGGTGGCGGTACACGTCGCTCGGTTCCGTCACCGCGGACGCCCACACCGGCAGGGCCCTGACGCGGTCCAGCCGAGCGGGGAAGCCGCCCTCCTGCACGGCGATGGACGGCACCGTGTCGAGAGCGGCGGCCGCACTGCCGGCGCCGGGCAGCGGGGCGGGAGCTGCGACGGGGCGGTGGCGCGCGGCCCAGTAGCCGAGGCCGTGAGCGAGTTCGGCCAGACGAGGCTCGGTGATCTCGTCGGACAGGAGTGTGCGCACGGCGTGGCCCACCCGGATCACCGGATGCGTCGAGCCTCCGTACACGCCGGGGAGGAGACGGGGCCACCACCGCGTGAGCACCTCACGCCACGGACGCTCGGCGACCTCGCGCTCGAAGTAGCCGATCCAGTCGGCCACGCGACGCGGATCACCGAGCGCGGAGAGCCACCCGTCGTCCGTGACCGGCTCGACACGGGACGGGAACTCCTCGAGCTTGTGTGCGTACAGGTCGAGCCAGCGGTGCACCGCGTGCGCCTGTCCGCGAGCGGCGAGGGCCTCGACGGCCATCGGCGCGTGGTTGGTGAGCCGCCCGAGCCGCTCGGGTCCCGAGCCGTGCAGTCGCTCGAGAGCCTCGTCCAGAGTCCCTGTCGTATCCATGGCAGGAACAGTAGGCAGGACATCCCGGCGGCGTAACGGGCTGGAGGCGTAAGCCCCGCCCAGGACCTCCGACCCACCCCCGTGGATGCCCTCACGTACCGTCGGTGATCTTCTCGGCGATGCGGCCGAGCGCTGCGAGTTCCTCGGGGTCGAGCCGGTCGACGAGGTGCCGGCGCACGGAGGCGACATGGGTCGGGGCTGCTTCCCGGAGCGTGTCCCGCCCCGTCTCGGTGAGGACCAGGAGGCAGCCCCTTCCGTCGGTGGGGTCCGGTGCGCGCCGGATGAGACCACGCGCCTCCATGCGGGTGGCGTGGCGGGACAGGCGGCTGCGTGACCACCCCATCTTGGCGGCCTGCTCGCGCAGCGTGCTGGTTCCGTCGGCGCGTTCGGACAAGGTGCTGAGCACTTCGTAGTCCGGCTCGGACAGCCCGTGTGCGGCAAGGTCCTGCGCGGTGCGGGCCCGCACCGCGGTCACCATGCGGAGGTAGGCCCGCCAAGCGTGTTCCTCGTCGGGCGTGAGCCAGCGGACCGGGGAGTCCGTCCTGTTCGTTGACATGTAACCAATCTACCGGCTAATTTCATTTCCATGACAACGAAACGGCTCCGCATCCTCCTCCTGGTCTGCAGCACCCGCCCCGGCGCGCTCGGTCCCGACGTCGGCAGGTGGCTGACCGAGACACTCGCACCGGGCGCCGAAGCGCTCGGGGCGGACCTCGTGCCCCTGGCCATCGGCGATCTGCACCTGCCCTTCCTGGACGAGGAGGAGCACCCCTCGACCGGCGTCCACCAGCACGAACACACCCGCCGGTGGAGCCGGATCGTCGAAGACGCGGACGGCTTCGTCTTCGTGACGCCGGAGTACAACTACGGCATGCCGGCCACGTTGAAGAACGCGCTCGACTACCTGGGCCCGGAGTGGGCCTGGAAGCCGGTCGGCTTCGTCAGTTACGGCCACACCTCGGCCGGCACCCGCGCGGTCCAGCACGCCAAGCAGGTGGTGACCACCTTGCGCCTGGTGCCCCTGGGCTCGACCGTCGCGATACGGATCGCGGACGCGATGCGGGAGGACCGTTTCGCCCCCGAGGCGCGTCACGCCGACGCGGCCGGGGGAATGCTGGCGGAACTGGTGCGGGTCTCACGGGCCCTGGCTCCACTGCGTGAGCGCGGACACGCGGACGCCGTGGAGGGCCCGCTCCCCGGCTCGTACGCGCGGCGTCTCGGCCCGGACGACGCCCCCGAGGTGACGGTGCTGCAGCGCTGCTGCTGGGTGGAGGAGGCGCTCGCCAACGACACCCTGGCGATCCCGCCGCTGCACGAGTCGCCGGACGACGTGCGCGCCTGGCTGGCCGACTGGCACACGACGGGACTGTGGCGGGACGGACGGCTGCTCGGGATGGTCCGCACGCGTCGCACCGGCGCCGACCTGCACATCGGACGGCTCGCCGTCGCCCCCGACCTGCGGGGCCTCGGCGTGGGACGGTGGCTGCTGCGCCAGGCGGAGGAGGCCGGGAAGGGCTGCCGGCGCGTCGTCCTGTTCACCGGTGCCGCCAGCCACCGCAACCTCACCCTCTACCAGGGGCAGGGGTACGTCCCGCTTCCCGGTGCGCAGGAGGACGGCGTGGTGAGCCTGGCCAAGGCCGTCCCCGCCTGAGCGCGGGCGCCGCCGGCCTGCCGGCGCCACCCCGCCCCGGTGCTGCGCCCTGGCCGGCCGCGACCCCTGACCACGGCCCCCGGCTCAGGCGCGCGGGCCGGCGCCGTGCAGCAGGGTGTCGATGATGCGGGTGGCGAGGGTGTCCGGGTCGGCGCCGTCCGCGTTGCCGCGCAGCGATTCCCCGATGAGCGCGTAGTAGACCCGGCGTACCCAGTCGAGGTCGGCCGCTCCGTCGATGAGCCTGTCGTCCTGGGCCCGCTTGAGCACGGCGACGCATCTGCGGGCGATGTCCTGGTGGAGGGCGGCGGCCTCGCCGTCCGGGTCGGCCGGCAGTTCCAGGGCGAACGCCCAGGCGCTCTTGACCTGCAGCACGTTGGCCGTGATCCGGTGCATCGCCACCAGCGGCGGCGCGGTGTCCGGCCTGCCGTCGTCCACCGCCCGGGCGAGCTGACGGGCGGCGGACGACGCCAACGCCTCGATCAGTGCCTGCCGGTTGGCGAACCGCCGGTGGATCGTCGTGCGGGCCACTCCCGCGGCTGCGGCGATCTGCTCCATGGAGGCACCGGGGTCCTCGGCGAGCACCCGCTCGGCCGCTTCCAGGATCGCGCGCACGCTGCGCTCCGCGTCCGCCCGCAGCGATCGTCCCGCCGTCTCACCCATCACGCCTCCTACTGGACCGCTTGACCAGGCACATCGTACATCCGTGACGCAATGCTGTCCTTAACTGCAACATTGGTGTTGCGACTCATCGAATTACTGATACATACTCACCCCAGTTGCCCCTGACTGAAGGAGAAGCGCATGAGCAGCACCGCCCTCATCACCGGCGCGTCGTCCGGCCTCGGCGCGGAGTTCGCCGCGCAGCTCGCCGCCCGGGGACACGACGTGATCCTGGTGGCGCGCTCCGGCGACCGGCTTGCCGCCCTCGCCGAGCGCCTGATCGCCGAGCACGGTGTCCGCGCGCATGTACTGGTCCAGGACCTCGCCGAACCGGACGCGGGCCGCCGCGTCGCCGAGCGGTTGACCGCCCGCGGTCTGAGCGTCGACCTGTTGGTCAACAACGCCGGATTCGGTACCTGCGGCCGCTTCGAGGAGATCTCCGGGGCCCGCGACCACGACCAGTTGATGGTCAACGTCGTCGCGCTCGTGGACCTCACCCACGAGCTGCTGCCCGGCATGCTGGAGCGCGGCCGGGGCGCGGTCGTCAACGTCGCTTCCAACGCCGCCTTCCAGCCTTCTCCGTACTTCGCCGTCTACGGGGCGGCCAAGGCCTTCGTGCTGAACTTCGGCCTCGCCCTGCGCCAGGAGTACCGCCGGCGCGGCATCCGCGTGCTCACCCTGTGCCCCGGTCCGGTCGAGACCGCCTTCTTCGACACCATCGGCACCCGCCGGGCGGCCGTCACCGGCTCCATGACCACCCCGGAGCCCGTCGTGCGCGCCGCGCTGCGCGCGCTGGAGCGCGACCGCGGCTACGTCGCCCCCGGACTCGGCAACGCCCTGGCCGCACACCTGACACCCCGCCGCCCCCGAACCCTGGTCGCGGCCGTCGCCGAACGCGTCACCCGCAAGGTCCTGGCCGCCTCCGCCACCCCCTCGACATCGCCGGAGCACGCCGCATGAGAGCCTCCACCGCCCCTGTCGGCGCCGCCGCGGCGATGCTGCTCGTCGGCACCTCGACCGCGGTCTCCGCCACCATCGCCGACTACCCGGTCCTCACAGGACAAGCCTTGCGTTATGCGCTCGCCGCGGCGATCCTGCTGGCCGTCGTGGGCCACCGGCGCCTGCCCCGCGTGCGCCTGACCGCACGTGACGTCCTGCTGCTGACCGCGCTGGCCGCCACCGGCCTGGCGGGGTTCAACGTCTTCCTCGTCGAAGCCACCCGGCACGCCGGGCCCGCCATGATCGCCGCTGTGGTCGGAGCGGTCCCTCTCGTGCTCGCGCTCATGGGGCCGTTGACGGAACGCCGGCGCCCCGCGCCCCGCACCGTCGGCGCCGCGGTCGTGGTGGCGCTCGGCACGGCCGTCGCCGCCGGCCTCGGCTCGGGCAGCGTGAGGGGCCTCCTGCTGTCCCTCGGCGCACTCGCCGGCGAGGTGGCCTTCTCCCTGCTGGCCGTCCCGCTCCTGCCCAGACTCGGCCCCCTGAGGGTCGCCGCCTATCCCGCCGCCCTGTCCGTGCCCATGCTCCTGGCGACGGGGCTCGCCCTGGACGGTACGGCCTCCCTTCGCCTGCCCACACCCGGCGAAGCAGCCGCTTTCGGCTACCTCGGCGCGATCGTCACCGCCGCCGCCTTCTTCCTCTGGTACGACGCGCTGCGCCGCCTCGGCGCCGACCGCGCGGGCCTCTTCGCCGGCCTCGTGCCGGTGGGCGCACTGCTCACCACCGTCGTACTCGGCCTCGGCCGGGCAGGCCCCGCCGACGTCACCGGAGCCCTGCTCGTCGCAGTCGGCGTCGCAGTCGGCCTGCGACGCCCCGGCCGCGACAGCCCGGGGCCGCAACAACCCCGTACCGGTGTTCACGAGTCGGCCTGATCGGCGTTCCACGGCACCCGTCCCCGCGCACACCTCTGCACCGGATCCGGGCGACGCCTCCGGGTCCCGCAGCAGGCCGACGGCTCCCCGGTCCCCGCGAGGCCACGCGCGGACAGACGGCCGGCAGGGCGGAGGCGAGGGTGCGCGGCCCCACCGGACCCGGTGGACGGGCCGCCGCGGGCCCACCCCTGATGCCATGATGCGGGACCGACGGAGAGGAGCACATCCATGACAGAGGTGACGTCCTTCCTGCTCGAACGCCTCCGCGCGGCCGGTCTGACCGACGTCGTCGCGCTCGAGCCGGCCACGGGAGGTCTCGCCGCGACCGCGGGGCTCGCACGCCGCACCGACGGCACGTCGGTGTTCGTCAAGGCGTTCGGCGAGCCGCCGTCGGACGACGCCTTCACCACGGAGGCCGAAGGGCTCACCGCGTTGCGCGAGACGGGCGGCATCGTCACGCCCGAGATCATCCTCGCCGACCGCGACCTGCTCGTGCTGTCGGTGCTGCAGCCCCGGCCGGACACCGAGGCCTTCTGGGAGCGGCTCGCGCATGCGCTCGCCCGCCTGCACACCACCACGCGGCACCCCCGATTCGGGTGGCACCGGGACAACTGGCTGGGCCGTCGCAGGCAGGTCAACACCTGGGCCGACGACGGGTTCGAGTTCTTCGCCCAGCACCGTCTGCTGCGCTGGCTCGGCGAGCGTCGTGTCCGGGAGGCGCTCGACGCCGCGGACCGGACGGCACTGGAGCGGCTCTGCGAGCGGCTGCCCGAGCTGCTGCCGGTCAGGCCCGCGTGCCTGACGCACGGCGACCTGTGGGCGCTGAACGTCATGGCGGCCCCGGACGGGCGGCCCGCACTGATCGACCCGGCCGTGTCGTACACATGGGCCGAGGTCGACCTGGCCCATCTGTGGACGACGGCGCCGCCGCCCGAGGCGCACGTGTTCTTCGAGCTGTACGCCGAGCTGACCGGGCTCGACCGCGACTGGCGCGAACGGATGCCGATCCTCCAGCTGCGTCAACACCTGGCCGTGATCGCCCAGTTCGACCCCGACTGGGGCGCCGCCGACCTGGTGCGCGCCACGCTCGCCCCGTTCCGGCGGAGGCCCTGAGCCCCCGCGGGAAGCGCGACGCACCGCGCCGCCCCGGGCCACCGCCGTCAGGGCGGGCGGCTGATGCCGTGTGCCCGACCGGGCGCCGGCTCCCGCACGGGGGACGGGGACCCGGCGATCAGATCGGGGCATCGTCGCCGGGCGGGGGCACGGCGCACGGACGGACGACCATGAGCGGGCCTTCCAGGGCCGCCACCATGGCAAAGGGGAACCGGTCGACCTCAAGACAGAGTGCGACGTCATCGGGATGGACTCCCTGGCGCACGCCCTCGGCCAGCTCGGCGGCAGCGCGCGAGTCGCCGGCGCGGCGGAGGAACTCGGCCGCGTCCGTCCCCGCCCCGGTGGCTCTCCGGGCGATGTACTGCGCGCACGCCAGATCCTCGTCGGCCTGCCCGTCCTCACCAGTGATGACGAACGTGACACGGTCACTCCCGCGCGTATGCAGGAGCCGGGCCGTGGCCCCCGCCACCACGAAGCCGGCGCACAGCACCAGCGACGCCTCCTTGACCGCGAGGGCGCCGACCGTCCCTGCCGTGGTCTTCTGCACCACGGTCCGTCCGCGAAGGTCGACGGACCGCAGCAGACCCGGCGAGTTGACCAGGTCGAACCCGGGCGCGGCCGGACCGTCCTTGAGCGTCGCCCAGTCGGGGTGACGAGCCTTGAGGGCCAGGGCCTCGTCCGGAGACCCGGCAAGAACGATCTTCTCCGCTCCCTGGGCGAAGGCCCAGGCAGCCACCGTGAAGGCACGCATGACGTCGACCACGACCGCCACGGACGGGGCTTCGACCAGCTCGGCGATGCCGAGGAAGCGAAAGACGCCCGGCGGCGATGAAGGCTGCTCGGGCGGGTTCGGGACCGGTGACGTGGCGCTGTGCGCGCCCACGTCCGGGGCGGTCCGGGCGTCCGTCGGGAGCGCCTTGCGCAGCGGGGCGCTCACGGCCGGTCCGCGGGGACGTCGGCGTCCTCGCCGCCGAGGCCGAAGAGCCGGTCGTCGCTCCACCACTCCGGCGTCTCGTCGACGACCGCGGTGAGCTCCAGCAGCGTCACCTCGTTGCGGCCGAGGACGAGGTCCACGTCGGCGCGCCCGTCGGCGACGGGCACGCTCCGGTGCGAGCGGGCGGGTTCGGCGGCCTCGCGCAGAGCGTCGAGCCGGCGGTCGTCGGGCGCGAGCGGCCGCCCCATCTCGCGCCAGGCGGCCCAGGGGTTGCCGGCGTCCTCGCTCACGGAGCGGCGGAGCGCGAAGGCGGAGCCCCGCGCGTCCGGGGCGCCGACGGGCAGGGACAGCCGGACGCTGTGGCCGTCGACGGGATCGCCGCCGGCCGGGTCGGCCGGCGCCCAGGCCAGCACGGTGACGCGTCCGTCGCCGTGCCGCGTCACCAGGTGGTCCTCGCCCCGGGCGAGCACCTGCTCGCCCATCTCGGCCATGAACGCGTACAAGTGGTAGGTCGGCTTCTTGATCTGACGGTGCGTCAGCAGGCCGAAGCCGCCGTGGAACGGCGCGGTGGGGACGCCCACCTCCTCGAACACGTCGCTGAACGTCCAGTAGGAGAAGGAGTCCGCGAGGTCGCCCCCGTTCACCAGCACCGGTGCGAGGTACGCCGCGTGGAACGCGGTGTCGTGGACCGGGTTGTCCGGCCGGTACGAGGAGTTGAACTCGGTGATGTGGAGCGGCAGGTCCGCGAGTCCGGTGCCCGCCAGCTGCCGCCGTGGGGCGCCGAACTGCTCCAGCAGCGCCGACGCCGGCATGAGCGTCTGGTGGGAGCCGAACGGCACGGGCTGGACGGGGCCGGAGGAGTAGGCGTGGCGGCTCACGAAGTCGATCGGCAGGTCGCGGGCCTCGACGAACTCGGCGAAGCGCTGGATCCACCCGTCCTCGTAACCCGGCGCCAGTGAGGGACCGCCGACCTGGAGGTCGGCGTCGACCTCCTTGACGGCCAGCGAGGTCACCTCGTAGAGGCGGTGGTAGGCGTTCTGGTCCGCGGACCAGAACGGCGCCAGGTTGGGCTCGTTCCACACCTCGATCGGCCACCGGCGCACCCGGTCGATGCCGTAGCGGTCGACCAGGTGCCCGATGACGGCGCGGACGAGGTCCGCCCACTCCTTCTCGTCACGAGGAGGGGTGACGTTGCCCTTCCACCAGAACACGGTGTCGTCGCCGGAGGCGAGCCCGGACGGCATGAAGCCGAGTTCGAGGAAGGGTGCGATGCCCATCCCCAGGTAGGCGTCCACGACCTGGTCGACGTAGGTGAAGGCGTGGCGCACGCGCCGCTCGCCGGCGTGGTCGTAGGGGCGGTGGACGCCCATCCCGTCGCTGAGCAGGCCGTGCCCCCGGATGTGGCGGAAACCGATCTCCCGCTGGACGAGGCCGAGCGACTCCTGGTAGTCGCGCCGCAGCGCGAGGTCGAATCGGCCCGTGCCGACACAGTGGCGCCAGGCGTCGGAGAGCCGGGCTGTCGGCTGCCGGGGGACGACGGTCCGCATGGTGGGTTCCTTCGCTGCGGTGCGGTGTGGACGGGACTCGCCGGGGCGGGAGGGCGGATCAACCGTTCCCGGATCAACGTGCTGCGCACCGTAGGGAGACGGGGGAAACGGCGTCAAGATGCCGGGCGGCCCGTCTGCCGGAGTCCTCCCGGGGCCCGCCCCGGCCGGCCGGGGACGACGGGAGGGGTTCCTGCTCGTCGCCGGACCGGCTCGTGATCGCATACGGCGGATCCTGTATCGGTAACGATTGCGCAACTTGCGAAAACTGCTGGTTGCCCCTCGTTCATTTTGGGCGGTACACCTTGCTCCTGCTTCGCGGATGGCCCGTTACTTTGCGCAAACTATTGGCAGTCGGATCACTGACGACAGATCAGGGAGTTTCCACGATGACGAGGAAGACCCGCAGCGCGACGGCTGCCGCGATCGGTTTGTGCGTCGCACTCGCCGCTGCCGGCTGCGCCGGCGGCGACGACGGCAGCGGTTCGTCCGACGGTCAGGGCACGGTGACCCTCTGGACGAACGCGATGGAGGGGCGCGGCGTGGAGTTCTGGAAGGACGCCGCGAAGGCGTACCACGAGCTGCACCCGGACGTCACGATCAAGATCCAGTCGGTTCAGAACGAAGACCTCGACGGCAAGCTGCAGAACGCGCTCAACTCGAACTCCGCGCCCGACGTCTTCCTGCAGCGCGGTGGCGGCAAGATGCAGGCCATGGTCGACGCCGGCCAGATCCGGGCTCTGGAACTGACCGACGCCGACAGGGCGAACGTGGGCGAGGCGGCCCTCGAAGGCGTCTCGATCGACGGCAAGGTCTACGCGATGCCGCTCGACACGCAGCCCGAGGGCATCTACTACAGCAAGGACCTGTTCAAGAAGGCCGGCATCACCGCGCCGCCGACGACGATGGACGAGCTGAAGGACGCCGTCGCGAAGCTGAAGGCGATCAAGGTCGCGCCGATCGCGGTCGGCGCCAAGGACGCCTGGCCGGCCGCGCACTGGTACTACACCTTCGCCCTGCGCGAGTGCAGCCAGGAGACCATGCAGAAGGCCGCCAAGTCGCTGACGTTCGACGACCCGTGCTGGACCGAGGCCGGCGAGGACCTCGCCGACCTCCTGGAGACCGAACCCTTCCAGAAGGGTTTCCTGACGGCGACGTCGCAGCAGGGCGCCGGATCCTCGGCGGGCATGATCGCCAACCACAAGGCGGCCATGGAACTCATGGGCAACTGGAATCCCGGCGTGATCGCCGATCTGACCCCGGACAAGAAGCCGCTCCCCGACCTGGGCTGGTTCCCCTTCCCCGCCGTGCCCGGCGGCAAGGGCGACCCGACCGCCGTCATGGGCGGCGCCGGCGGCTACTCGCTCTCCAGGAACGCACCGGAGGAGGCCCTGGGCTTCCTCCAGTTCGTCGTGACCAAGGAACAGCAGGAGGCCTACGCCGAGGCCTTCGACACCATCCCGGTGAACAAGGCGGCCCAGGGGGTCGTCACCGAGCCCTACAACATCTCGGCACTGGAGACCTTCAACAAGGCCGCCTACTCGATGCAGTTCCTCGACACGGTGTACGGCCAGAACGTCGGCAACGCCATGAACATCGCCGTCGTGAACCTGATGGCCGGCAAGGGCTCCGCCGCCGACATCGTCAAGGACGTCAAGGCCGCCGCCGAGAAGGGCTGATCGAGCAGACATGAGCGACACCCCGGGCACCGACACGGCCGGCGGCCGCGAGGCGCAGGGCACGCCCGGAGCCGGGGGCGCGGCCACGGCCACGGCCGCGCCCCCGGCTCCGCCGCGAGCGGCTGCGCGCCGCCGGGGCCGTGCCAGGACGCGACTGGAGATCGCGGTCCTGTCGGCACCGGCGATCATCACGTTCCTGGCGTTCGTGATCCTCCCGGTCGTGCTTGCCGCGTACTACGGCTTCTACCAGTGGAAAGGCTACGGAGAGCCCACCGACTGGGTCGGCCTGAACAACTACGAGCTGATCCTCACCGACCCCGCGTTCCACGACGTGCTGTGGCACAACGCCCTGATCCTGGTGCTCTCACTGGTCATCCAGGGACCGCTGGCGATCGGCCTCGCGCTCCTGCTCAACCAGAGGATCCGCGGCCGCTCGACGATCCGCGTCCTGATCTTCGTGCCCTACATCATCTCCGAGATCATCGTCGGCACCGGCTGGAGCCTGATGCTCCAGAGCAACGGAGCCGTCAACGACCTGCTGCACCGGATCGGCCTGGGCTCCCTGGAAGCCGACTGGATCGCCGACCCGGACCTGGCCATCTGGACGCTGATGGCCATCATCACGTGGAAGTACATCGGCTTCGCGGTGATCCTGATGCTCGCCGGCCTGCAGTCGATCCCCGACGAGATCTTCGAGGCCGCGCAGATCGACGGTGCCTCCTACTGGCAGATCCAGCGCCGCATCACGTTGCCGCTGCTGGGACCGACGATCCGCATCTGGGCCTTCCTGTCGATCATCGGCTCGCTGCAGCTGTTCGACCTCGTCTACATCATCTGGGGCCAGTACGTCTCGGGCACCGCGGGCACCTCGACCATGGCGATCTACATGCTCGCCCAGGGCCGCAACGCGGGCAACTACGGCTACGGCAGCGCCGTCGCGGTCGTGATGTTCGTGATCTCGCTCGTCGTCGCGCTGGTCTACCAGCGTTTCGTCCTGCGCCGCGACCTCAGGGGCGCCGTCACCGAAGGGACCGTGTGATGAGCGTGACGACCGCCACCTCCCGGACGTCTCCCGCGCCGGAGCCGAAGGCACCCGCCGGCCGCCGTGACAAGCCGCAGAAGTGGGGCAGCCCCGTCACCTACTTCATCGCGCTGCTCTTCGTCGGCGTCTGCGTCGCACCGGTGCTCTACATCGTGCTCGGCGGATTCCGCACCAACGCGCAGATCACCACGGACCCGGCCGCCCTGCCACGCCCCTGGGTGGCCGGCAACTACCTCGGCATCCTGAAGTCGACGGTGTTCTGGGGCGAGTTCGCCAACTCCCTCATCGTCGCGATCACCAGTACCGTCGGCATCGTCGCCCTCGGTCTGATGGTGAGCTTCGTGATCGCACGCTACGACTTCAGGCTCAAGGGCGCGATGTACTCCCTGTTCGCCGCGGGCCTGATGTTCCCGATGGTCATCGCGATCACTCCGCTGTACCTCGTCGTCAAGGACCTCGGCCTCGTCGACAACCTGCTCGGCGTGATCATCCCGCAGATCGCCTTCGGCCTGCCGACGACCGTCATCATCCTCGTGCCGTTCCTCAGAGCCATCCCGAACGAGATCGAGGAGGCCGCCGCGATCGACGGCATGAGCCGGCTCGGGTTCTTCTTCCGCATGGTGGTCCCGCTGTCGCTGCCCGGTGTGGTCACCGTCGGCATCCTCGGCTTCGTCGGCAGCTGGAACAACTACCTGCTGCCCCTGTACGTCCTCAACTCGCAGGCGAACTACACCCTGCCGCTCGGCGTCCAGGTGTTCTCCTCGCAGTACTCCACGGACACCGCGAAGGTTCTCGCCTTCACCTCCCTCGCCATGCTGCCCGCCCTGGTCTTCTTCTCGGTCTTCGAGAAGCGGATCGTCGGCGGCCTCACCGGCGCCGTGAAGGGCTGACACCGCCGCCGGCACCCGGACGGGACCGTCCCACGCCCGCCCCCGCGCCGTCCCCCGGAAAGGACCGCCGCAGTGCCCCGCGCCCACATCGAACTCGACAGGAGGGCCGTCATCGCTCCTGTCCGGCGCCGCGACCTCGCCCGGCGCCCGCTCGAATCGGACAGGGCCGGCCCCGACGAGTTCGCCGGACGGCTCGAGCCCACCGACTCCGAGCCGATGCCGGCGGCCGACGTGGCCGCACGAGGCCTCCTGCCCGCCCCGGACCTGCTCGAGTACGCCCACCACCCGCCCGGCACGACGCTGTCGGACCCGCGCATCGCCAACGGCACACCGGAACCGCACGACGTGCGCATGCGGTGCCTCGGCAACGGGACGGACGGCCCCCGGCAGGCCGGATCCATGACGGCGGACGACCACGGCAAGCCGGCCGCCCGCACCGCCGCCGCGACGAAGCGGGCCGGCCAGGACCTCGAAGTCGTCGCGACCGCCGACCACGCGGGGCACGGGAGACGCTCCGCCAGGAAGATCGACGTCTCCTTCGGCACCGAACCGCCGCCGCCGTCGTGGACGGCGGTCGCCCTCCGGTGAGCGGCGACCCGAGTCCCGTTCAGGAACCGGACCCGGTAGCCGAGCGCCGCGAGGTGACCTGTGCGCTGCGCGACGGAACACGGCTGCGGACCGTCCTGCTGGTCCCGCACGGGACCGGGCCGTGGCCGGCCCTGCTGACCCGCCATCCCTACGACGTGACCCGTGAGGAACACGACGGGATGCTCGACGTCGGACGCCTCGTCGCCGCCGGTTACCTCGTCGCGCTCCAGGACGTACGGGGCCGCTTCGGCTCCGAGGGCGTCTTCGATCCCTGTGCACAGGAGGTGGCCGACGGCGCCGACGCCGTGGCGTGGCTCGCGGCACGTCCCGAATGCACCGGCACCGTCGGAATGTGGGGCGCGTCCTACGCCTCGGACACCCAGTTCGGCGCCCTTCTGGGAGGCTCTCCGGCGCTGCGGGCGATCGCTCCCGCCATGACGCCGGCGATGTCGGCGCTCGACGGTTTCCGGTTCCGCGGCGGGGTGCCGGAGATCGGCAGCACCCTCGCGTGGACGCACTACGCGATCGCCCCGGACGCGATCGCGCGCATCGGCACCGCCCGCGAACGGGAGGCCGAGCGGAAGCGGTGGGAAGCGACCGAGCGGGCGATCACGACCCGCGACGCGTTCCGGGCCGGAGCCCCGCACGGCGGATGGGACGCCGAGGCGATCGTCGGGTGGGGTCTGGACCTGCTGCGGGAGCCGCTCGGGTCGGCGCGCCACCGCGAGGGAAGGATCGTCGACCGGATCGACGCGATCGACGTTCCGGTCTTCCTGATCGGCGGGTGGTTCGACGTCTTCCTCGGATCGACCCTGGAGATCCACCGGCGGCTGGCGCTCCGCGCGAAGCACGCCGGCGGGCCGGTGCCCCGTCTTCTGGTGGGCCCCTGGACGCACGACAACCTGTCGGGCCGGACGGCGGGCGTGGACTTCGGACCGGGTGCCGCCGCCGACGGTCCCGGCGGCGGCGGAGACCTCACCGCGCAGCACGTACGGTGGTTCGACAGTGCCCTGCGCGCGGGCGCGGCGGACGAGCCGCCGGTGCGCGTGTTCCTGATGGGCTCCAACCGGTGGATCGAACTGGACGAGTTCCCCCCGCGCGACACGCGGACGCTCGAGCTGTACCTGAACTCCGGGGGAACGCTCGCGACCGGGCCGGCCGAGAGCGGTGGGCGGCGGCTGACCAGCGATCCGGCATCCCCGGTACCGACGTGCGGCGGTGCGGTGCTCCTCTTCGCGCCGTTCGAGGCGGGACCCGCCGACCAGGCGGCGGTCGAGGCGAGGCAGGACGTGGTCTCGTGGCGCACCGTGCCGCTCGCCGAGGAACTCACCGTGTTGGGCCCGGTCCATGCCGTCGTCCACCTCGTGACCACGGGAACGGACGCGGACGTGGTCGTGCGGCTGTGCGACGAGCACCCGGACGGCAGCAGCCGCGTCGTCACCGACGGCGTGCAGCGGGGGTCGGCGCGGTCCGTCGACCCGGTCACGGGCCTGGGCGACAGACTGCCGGTCGAGCCGGGACGGGAGCAGGAGTTCGTCGTGGACCTCTGGTCGACGGCGCACACCTTCCTGCCGGGCCACCGGGTGCGCGTCGACATCGCACCGAGTTCGTCACCCCGCTGGGACGTCGGACGCAACGCCTTCGAGCCGGCCGGGGCGACCACGCGGCCCACCACGGCCGCGTACACGATCCTTCAGGGCGCTGCCCGTCCGAGCCGCCTGGTCCTCCAGGTCGTGACGACGGCACCGCGATGAGACCGGCCGAAGACGCCCGCCCGCGTCACCGGCGTGGAGCCGCGGCCGCCGGGGCGGGCCCGGTGGAGGCACGGACGACCAGCTCGGTGGCCAGCTTCATGCGGGCGGGCGGCCGGACGCCGCCGTCCTCGCCCCGGGAGAGCTCGATCAGGAGCTTGACCGCCGCGGCGCCCAACTCGGTGCTGGGCTGTCTGACGGTCGTCAGCCCGGGGGTGATGTACTGCGCCTCGGGCAGGTCGTCGAAGCCGATGACACTGATGTCCTCGGGAGTCCGCAGACCCCGGGCGGCCAATGCGTCGTAGACGCCGAGCGCCATGGAGTCCGCGCAGGCGAAGATCCCCGTGATCCCCGGGTCGCTGTCGAGCAGGGTGTGGGTGGCGGTCGTCGCCCTGGCGCGGTTCCATCCGCCGTGGGCCACCGACACCGTGGCACTTCCGGCGGTCGCCGTGTCGGCCGCCGCGCGGAAACCGTCGACGCGCGCCCGGCTGAAGAGATGGCGGGCATGGCCGGCGACCACCCCCATCCGCACATGGCCGAGGGACAGAAGGTGCTCGGCGGCCATCCGGCCGCCTTCCCAGTTCGCCACGCCGACGCTCGACACGCCTGACGGCGGTGTGCTCATCGGGTCGATCAGCACCACGGGGACGCCCGCGGCGAAGAGTGCGCCGAACTGCGCCGAGGCGGGATCGACCAGCGTCCCGATCACGCCGAGGGTGCGCCTTCTCAGAACCCGTGACACCCAGTCGCCGTGCGGCTCGGCGAGCGTCAGCACGACGTCGAGTCCCGCTGCTGCCGCCTCCCGCCCGACCCCGGCTGTCAGCAGGTTCGCCCATGACCCCTCGAAGTGGGTGACCACGAGGTCGAGCGCGTTGGACAAGCCGCCCTCGTCCCTCACGCTCTCGCCCTTGGACCCGGCCCGGCGGGTGTAGCCGACGGCCTGCACGGCTTCCATGACCCTCGCGCGCGTCTCCGCCGAGACGTCGGTCCCGCCTCGCAGCACCTTGGACACGGTGGGCACGCTCGTACCGGCGGTCTTGGCCACCAAGGACAGTGTGGGGCGCGATCCGGCCGGTCGGGGGGGCATGGGGGACAGGTTAGCCCAACCGTCGAGGAGGCCGTCCGGGCCGGGAAGGCACCCCGTCCGGGCCGGGCCGGGCCGGCGGCGGGCGGGTCCGGTCCGTCGGGGGGCCGGGGCACGTGACCGTCACTCCTCGGCGCCGATCCGGACGTCCTCGACGCCTTCGTCCAGGAAGG
This sequence comes from Streptomyces sp. NPDC126497, assembly GCF_040302425.1. Classification (NCBI taxonomy): domain Bacteria; kingdom Bacillati; phylum Actinomycetota; class Actinomycetes; order Kitasatosporales; family Streptomycetaceae; genus Streptomyces; species Streptomyces sp. NPDC126497. The sequence continues at coordinate 7,916 of NZ_JBEORT010000058.1, read as the reverse complement.
TGGCCAGGCCCTGGGCTTCGGCGTGGACGGCATCCCGTTCCGGGGCGGTGAGGGGGCGGAGGGGGCTGATGCGAAGCCGGTGGTCCCGCACGGTCCAGGTGGCGGTGACGCGTCCGTCGACGAGGACCGTGCGGTGGCCTGCCACGGACAGACCGAGGTGGGGGGCGTCGATGATGCGGCTTCGGTCGTGGTAGCCGAGGATGGCGTTGTCGAAGGCCGGGAGGAACCGGACGGGGGCCGGGGTGTCGGGGTGGGGACGGGGTGCGTCGGGCAGGTCGAGCAGTTCGCGGCCGCGTTCGTCGCGGAAGACGACGAGTTCTTCCCGGCAGGCCTTGACGGCGGCGGGAAGACCGGCGAGGCCGCACCAGGCGCGCAGGTCCGCGCAGGCCGCGGGCCCGTAGGCGGCGAGGTAGCGGCGCAGCAGTCGCCGCCCGACGGGATCGCCGTCCCCGCTGGGCAGGGGGTCGATGTCCCGTTCCAGCCAGGTGGCCAACGGCAGGTTGCGCACGCCTGCCCTCTGCTGCCACAGGCCGCGGGGCGGGAGCTGGGCCATGGGGACCAGGGCTGCGACGAGCAGCTCGCCCAGGACGCGGCGCGGTGGGCCGGGCCAGCGGTCCTCGAGGGCCTGCACGAGTTCGCGCATGGTGCGGGGCTGCTGGTCGGCCGTCACCGCGCGGCCCGCTGCGGCGACCTCGTCCACGTCGATGCCGGCCAGTTCGCTTCGGTAGGTGCCCAGCACGCGTTGGCGGAGCATGGTGTCGTGGCGGGCCCGCCAGGCGAGGGCGTCGTCCGCGGTGACGAGGTGGACGGTGCGGCGCATCAGGTGGGTGCGCACCACCGTGCGGCCGGTCAGCGCGGCGTCGAGCCGTTCGGGTCCGAAGTCGGCCAGGCGGGACCACAGGCCGATGAAGGGTTCCTGGGGTTCTTGCGCCTGCAGGCCGCACAGGTGGGCCACCGCCTCGGACACGGAGGCGTCGGTGCGCGTGAGCAGGTGCTGGCGGGCGAGGGTGGCGCGGTTGAGGGCGCGGTTGTCGAGGAGGGTCATGGTGTGCTCGGGCTGCGGCTCGGTTTGCGGGGCGGGCGTCGGGGCGGGCTCGTGCGGGTGGGGGAGGGAGGTGCGCAGGAGACGTCCGGAGGGCTGACGTCGGTACGGGGCCGTCCCGGTTTCCGCATGCGCACGGTGCCCGTTTCCTTCCGTTGCTGTACGTGTTCGGTGCCTGCGCCGTCCGGACCGCGCGTGGTGCCGTGGGGTCCGGACGGCGTGGTTGCTGCCGGGCCGGTTCAGCCGTGGTACGGGGCGGTGACGTCCAGGACCCAGGTGACGCCGAAGCGGTCGGTGAGCATGCCGTACAGCGGCGCCCACGGCGCCGGCTCCAGCGGGCGCACGACGGCCGAATCCTCGGCGAGCCTGCCCCACAGGGCGCTGATCTCCTCGGCGTCGTCACCGCGTACGGAGACGAAGAACGGGTTCTCACCCTGGTTCCAGGGCAGTTGCGAGGGCACGTCGTAGGCCATGACGTGGAAGCCGTTGTCACCGGCCACCTCGCCCCACATCACCCAGTCCGCCTCGCTCTCGTTCTGCACGGCGCCCGCGTCCTTGTAGGTGACCGCGACGGTGCGTCCGCCGAAGACGGACCGGTAGAAGTCCAGCGCCTCGCGTGCGGCGCCCCGGAAGTTGAGGTGAGTGGTGGTCGTGACGGACATGGTCCGCTCCTTGCCTCGGTGCGACGAATGCGCCGCCGGCCCGGCCGGTCCGGGCAGCGACTGCCGTGACCAGGGGTGATGTCTCCTGGGCGGCTCGTACGCCACAGTGGCAGGAGTACCGGACAGGATGTGTCCTCCACTTCGGGGATCATGGATCTCATGCAGAAGACGTCCTCCCGGTTGCTCGCGCTGCTCTCGCTGCTCCAGACCCACCGCGACTGGTCCGGCGAGGATCTCGCCGGGCGTCTGGACGTCACCTCGCGCACCGTGCGCCGTGACATCGACCGGCTGCGCGGCCTCGGCTACCCGATCACCACCGTCAAAGGACCGGCCGGCGGTTACCGGCTGGAGGCCGGCACCCGCATGCCACCCCTCCTGTTCGACGACGACCAAGCCGTCGCCCTGGCCGTCGCGCTGCAGACCGCGGCCACCGGCACCGCCGTCGCCGAAGACGCCGCCCGGGCCCTGGCCACCCTCCGCCAGGTCATGCCGTCCCACCTGCGCCACCGCATCGACCTGCTGCGCGTCACCGCCGTCCGACCGCCCGCGGCCGGCGACGCCCCCGAGGTGGACCCCCAGGTCCTGATGGAGCTCAGCCGCGTCATCCATGCCCGCCAGGAACTGCGCCTCGACCACACCCCGGGCTCGGGCGCCCCGGCCGACGCCCCCCGCCGCGTACAACCCCACCACCTGGTCACCTGGCGCCACCGCTGGTACCTCGTGGCCTGGGACCTCGACCGCGAGGACTGGCGCACCTTCCGCGTCGACCGCATCCGGCTCCGCACACCCGCCGGCCCCCGCTTCACCCCACGCGAACTTCCCGGCGGCGACGTCTCCACCTTCATCACCGGCCGGTTCCGCGGCAACGACGGCACCACCACCGACTGGCCCTGCCGGGGCGAGGTCGTCCTCCACCTCCCGGCCGCCGACGTCGCCCCCTTCGTCCAGGACGGAATCGTCGAGGAACTCGGCCCCCACCGCTGCCGGCTCACCCTCGGCTCCTGGTCCTGGACCGCACTCGCCACCGTCCTCGGCCACTTCGACACCGACGTCGAGGTCATCGGCCCACCGCAACTGGCCGCGGCGTGCGCGGACCTCGCCGCCCGCTACGCCCGCGCCGCAGGAGCGGAGACCGGTCCGCCGGGCCGACCCGCTGGAGCTCCTGACCCGAGCCGATGAGGGCTGGGCGTCGACGACACCTGCCCCCTCGGGGACGGGGACGCCTCGACGCCCTGCGCAGACCGTGGAGGACCTGGTCGTCGCGGCCGGTCAGAGCGAGCCGGTGCCGTTCCGGCTGTCGGACCTGCCCTCCGGCATGCCGCCGGCGGCGAAACCCGCGCTCACCCGTGCGCCGGGGTTTCCTCCCGAGGCGGTGCCGTCGAGGCGCGCACCACGAGGTCGGTGGCGAGTTCGATGTGGTGGGACTCGACCTTCTCGCCGTTGGCCAGGCGCAGGGCGGTGCGCAGGGCGGCAGCGCCCATCTCCCGGAGCGGCTGGCGCACGGTGGTCAGGGGCGGTGAGGCCATCCGGGCGAGGCTCGTGTCGTCGAAGCCGACCACGCTCAGGTCCTCGGGAACGCGCAGGCCCCGGGCGCGAGCGGTCTCGATGACACCGAGGGCGATCTCGTCGTTGCCCGCGAAGACCGCCGTGGGGGGTTCTTCCAGGCCCAGCAGCGCCGTGGCGCCGCGCAAGCCGGTCTCGTACGTGAATTCCCCGGACCGGACGTAGGCGTCCGGCACCTGCGCTCCTTCGGCCTCCATGGCGGCGCGGTAGCCGTGCACGCGTGCCTGGTTGCAGACGGCCATGGCCGGTCCGCCGAGGTAGGCGATGCGACGGTGGCCCAGGGAGAGCAGGTGCCGGGTCGCGGCCAGACCGCCGGCGAAGTTGGTCGCCCCGACGCTGTTGACCCGGCTGTCCGGCAGGTGCAGTGGGTCCAGCACGACCAGCGGCAGCCCGGACCGGGCCAGTTCGTTCAGGTGCGCCGTGGTGTACACGCTGGTGACCGCGATGACGGCGCGGCGCCCGGCCGAGACCAGGTCCCGGGCCCAGTGCGGGGCGCCGGACGCCTTGCTGACCACCACCGAGGCCCCCGATTCGGCGGCCGAGTCGACGATGCCTTCCAGGGTCTCCGCCACGTACGACTTGAGGTCGCCCTTGAACTGCACCTCGATGGTCGGGTTCTCGACGGCCTCGGTGTGGCGGAACACGGGCGCGAGGTAGTCGTGTTGATGCAGCAGCTCCTGCACACGGACACGGGTGTGCGGCGCCACGTCACCGCGACCGTTGACCACTTTGGACACGGTCGCGACGGAGACCCCAGCCGCTTGGGCGATGTCCGCCAAAGTGGTGCGTCTGGCGTTCGGTCGCATCGGTTCCTCTCAGCTGTGGGCCCACCGGTGTGGTTACCCGACGGTCGGACCGGCCACGCGGACGGATCCGGTCAACCGTACCGGTGAACGCGGCCCGGCCGGCGTGCTCGCTCCGCACTCCGCCATGACGCGCGCCGGTGTCGTCCCGGCCAGGAGGGCGCCGGCCCGGTCCGGCGGGGGCGGCACCGGGCCCCGGCGGCCCGGTATGACCTGCGCCGACAGTGTGTCAGCCCGCAGCCGTTGCGTCACCCCCGCCCTCGACCGGCCTGTTTCGAAATGGTTTCGGAGCCGGCCCAGGCTCTCCTGGAGCCCTCAGGTGCCGATACTGCACGGACGTTCTCCGTCCCGCAGCGCGCGGCTGCACGTGTATTGACAGGGCATCAGCTCGAAACCTAGCTTGCACGAGCAGAGCTAGAAGAAGGAATTTTCGAAAACCTTTCACCATGACTCACGAGAAGCCGACGGCTCTCGAGTGCGGAGAAAATCATGGCGCTCTCTCGACGTACCCTCCTCGGTCTGGCGGCCGCCGTGCCGGTCTCCGCGGCGCTGACGGCCTGCGGCGGCTCGTCAGGACCCGGCAAGAGCGGTGGTGCCACGTACTGGTACCTGAACGGACAGCCGCAGGAAGGCGTCAGGGCCGGCGCCGTGGACGCGTTCAACAAGGCCCACCCCGACGAGCGGATCGACGACACGACCTTCCAGAACGACGCGTACAAGACGAAGATCAAGACCGCCATCGGTGCCGGGCAGGCGCCCACCATCATCTGGGGCTGGGGCGGCGGGACGCTGCGCGCCTACGCGGAAGCGGGTCAGGTGGAGGACCTCACCTCGTGGTTCGACGAGCACTCCGAGGTCAAGAAGGGGCTGTTCCCGTCCTCGTTCGGCGCGGCGACCGTCGACGGCAGGATCTACGCGATGCCGTGCGAGACCGTGCAGCCGATCGTCCTCTACTACAACAGGAGGGTCTTCGAACAGGTCGGTGCGGAACCGCCGGAGTCCTGGGACGACATCATGGCGCTGGTGCCCAGGTTCAACGCGAAGGGCATAGCGCCGTTCGCCCTCGGCGGCCAGTCCCGGTGGACGAACATGATGTGGCTGGAGTTCCTGTTCGACCGCGTCGGTGGCCCCGAGGTCTTCCAGGCCGTCGTCGAAGGCGAGAAGAACGCCTGGTCCCACCCGGACGCCATCACGGCGCTGACCAGACTGCAGGACCTGGTCAAGGCCGAGGGGTTCGTCAAGGGCTTCTCCTCGATCACCGCGGACTCCAACGCCGATCAGGCGCTGCTGTACACCGGCAGGGCCGCCATGATGCTGCACGGCGCCTGGTCGTACGGCATCCAGCAGACCGACGGCGGGGACTTCGTCTCCAGCGGCTCGCTGGGCTACATGACCTTCCCGCCCGTCGAGGGCGGCAAGGGCGATCCGAGCGACACCGTCGGCAATCCCGCCCACTACCTGTCCATCTCCTCGAAGGCCAGTGCCGAGCAGAAGAAGGTCGCGAAGGACTTCTTCGCCACGGGCGTCCTCCAGGAGGAGGAGGTGAAGAAGTGGATCGGCAACGGGTCGGTCCCGATCCGGCTGGGCACGGAGAAGCTGCTGGCCGCCTCCGAGAACGCCGATTTCCTCCGGTTCACGTACGACATCGCCAGCAAGGCCAAGGTGTTCGTCCAGTCCTGGGACCAGGCGCTCAGTCCGACCGCCGCCGAGACCATGCTGGACAACATCGTCAAGTTGTTCCAACTGTCGATCTCACCCCAGCAGTTCGCCCGCAACCTCAACGCGGTCACCGGCGCATGAGCGCGCTCACCGGCCTGCCGCGGCGTCGCGAGCCGCGCAGCGTCCTGCCGTGGCTGGCGGTGCCGGCGCTGGTGGTCTTCGTCGGTTTCGCCGTGGTCCCGCTCGTCGGTGTCTTCGTGCTGAGCTTCACCACCTGGGACGGGATCGGTGCCATCCGCCTTACGGGGCTGACCAGCTGGCGTGCGGTGCTCACCGACCCCGGGCTGCCGCACGCCCTCTGGGTGACGTTCCTGGTGATGGCCGTGTCCTGGGTCGTGCAGACGCCGCTGAGCATTCTGCTGGGCACGTTCCTGGCGGGCCGCCAGCGCTACCGCGCGGTGCTGGGTGTGGTGTACTTCGTCCCGCTGATGCTCAGCTCCGCGGCGATCGCGATCGCCTACGAGGCCCTGCTGGACCCCAACTTCGGGCTCGGCGCCGGACTGGGGATCCAGGCGCTCAGCCAGGACTGGCTGGGGCGGCCCGGGCTCGCGTTCGGGGTCGTCGTCTTCGTCGTCTCCTGGCAGTTCGTCCCGTTCCACTCGCTGATCTACCAGGGCGGCGTCCAGCAGATCCCGAAGTCCCTCTACGAGGCCGCGCAGTTGGACGGCGCCGGACGGATCCGGCAGTTCTTCAGCATCACGCTGCCGCAGCTGAAGTACACCGTCATCACCTCGTCCACGCTGATGGTCGTCGGGTCGTTGACCTTCTTCGACCTCATCTTCGTCCTGACCGAGGGCGGCCCCGGCGACGCCACCCGGGTCCTCGCACTGGACATGTACAAGCGGGGGTTCCAGGCCAGCCTGATGGGACCCGCCAGCGCCATCGCGGTCATCCTGGTCCTCGTGGGTCTCGCCCTCGCCCTGCTGCTGCGCCGCCTCGGAGGCCGGGACGCCGGCGCGAGCCAACTCGAGGGGGCCTGACGTGACCACCACGCCGACCAGGACGCGACGACCGCAGAAGGTCACCCACCACGAAGGGCGACGACGCCCCCGCCCGGCGGCCCGCCGGCGCAACTGGGCCGGGGGCCTGGCCGGATGGCTCTGGCTCGCCGTCGTCGCCGTGCCCCTGTACTGGACCCTCATCACCAGCCTCAAGGAACGGACCCGCTACTACGCGAGCAACCCGCTGGTGCCGTCGGGCGACCCGACACTGGAGAACTACCGGCTGGTCATCGAGTCCGACTTCCTGCAGTACTTCGTGAACAGCGTCGTGGTGACCGTCGGCGCCGTGGTGCCGGCGGTCGTCGTCTCCTTCATGGCGGCCTACGCGATCGTCCGCGGCTGGCGCATGCGGGTCCTCCGTGCCGTGAACGGGCTGTTCCTCATGGGCCTGGCCATCCCGCTGCAGGCGACGGTGATCCCGGTCTACCTGATCATCATCAAACTGAACCTGTACGACAGTCTGGCGGCGCTGATCCTGCCGTCGATCGCCTTCGCCATCCCGCTCTCGGTGCTGGTGCTCGCCAACTTCATCCGCGACGTGCCCAAGGAGCTGTTCGACTCGATGCGGGTCGACGGCGCCACCGAATGGACGACGCTGTGGCGGCTGGCGGCGCCGCTCACCCGGCCGGCCATCCTCACCGTGAGCATCTTCAACGCCCTGACCATCTGGAACGGGTTCCTGCTGCCGCTGGTCCTCACCCAGAGCCCGGACCGCCGGACCCTGCCGCTCGCCCTGTGGACCTTCCAGGGCGAGTACGGGGTCAACGTCCCCGCCGTGCTCGCGGCCGTCGTCCTCACCACGCTGCCCGTCCTGGTGCTGTACGCCTTCGGCCGCCGCCGGCTGCTGAGCGGGCTGACCGCGGGGTTCGGCCGGTGACCGGCGCAGGCACGGACCCACTCGTCTACCGGTTCGCCCGTCCCGCCCTGGTCAAGGGTCCGACGGGCGTGGGAGGAAAGTGAACGCCGACGTGGCCGTAGAGAACACCTCCGCAATCCCCCTCTGGAACGACCCCACCACCTCCGTCACCGCGAGGGTCGACGCGTTGATCGACGCGATGACGCTGGACGAGAAGATCGCCCAGCTGTACGGCGTGTGGGTCGGCGCGTCCGCCAACGGCGGCGAAGT
>NZ_JBEORT010000057.1:0-44461 GCF_040302425.1 Streptomyces sp. NPDC126497 | reverse complement strand
ACGTCACGGGCGACTCCTTCAAGCTGGCCCGGGACGCGGCCGCCCGGCCGCAGGCCGAGTACATCGTCTTCTGCGGTGTGCACTTCATGGCGGAGACTCGCGGCCGGACTCGACCGGCTGGAAGCGGCGCTGCGTGCCGAACGGGACCAGCGGGCCGACCTGCGTGCCCAGCTGGCCGGCGCCCGTGCGACGGCGGTGCTGCTCGCCGGGCTGCCGGCCGTGGGCCTGGCGCTCGGGGCGGCGCTCGGCGCCGACCCGCTGCACATCCTGCTCCACACACCGTCCGGACTGGTCTGTCTGGTGGCCGGCGGGGCCCTGGAGGGCCTGGGGCTGTGGTGGGCGCTGCGGATCATGCGGGGCGCCGAGGGGGTGACGGCATGAGCGGGGACCTGGTCCACCGGCTGACGGTGGCGTTGGGGGCGGTGTTCGTACTCGTCCGGCTGGCGGGGTGGTGGGGCCGGGCGCGGCACGAGCGAAGAGTGCGTCGGCGGCTGGCCGAGGTGCTGGCCCTGGAACGGACGGCGAGTGCCGCGCGTCCCGCGCTGCCGCGCGCCGTGCGGAGCTGGCTGCCGTACGCGGGCGTGGCGGGGGCCGGGTGGCTGCTGGCGGGCGGTCTCGCGGGAGCGGCCGTGGGGCCGGCCGCCGCGGCCGGACTGTGGTGGTGGCGCCGGCGGCGGAGCGACGCCGCCCCGTACGCGCGGAGGACGGACACCGCCGGAGCGGAGCGTCAACTACCGCTCGCCGCCGACCTGCTGTCCGCCTGCATCGCGGCGGGCGCCGGCCCGGTGCTCGCCGCGCAGGCCGTCGGCGAGGCCCTGGGCGGACCGGTCGGGGAGGCCCTGGCGCGGGGCGCGGCGGAGGTACGGCTCGGCGGTGAACCGGCCGCGGCATGGCACCGGCTGGCATCGGTACCGGGCGCCCGTCCCCTGGCCCGGCTGCTGGAGCGGGCCGATGTGTCCGGGGTTCCCCTGGCCGCTCCCGTGGCCCGGCTCGCCGCCGGGGCCCGCGCGGAGTGGGGCCGCGCGGCGACGGCACGGGCCCGGCGGGCGGCCGTCATGGTCAGCGCGCCGGTGGGGCTGTGCTTCCTGCCCGCGTTCATCGCGGTCGGCGTGCTGCCCGTGGTGATCGGACTCGCGGGCGGGGTGCTGGGAGGAGGTGGTGTGTGACGGGAGGCGGCCGACGAAAGCGATGAGGAACCAGGACCGAGAGGACTTCTCCTGATGGGGGTTGAGATGTATCAGACGGTACGGGCACGGCTGTGTGCCCTGGTGTGCAAGGCGCGTGCGGCACGGCGGGACGCCGGGATGGTGACGTCGGAGTACGCGATGGGCATCGTGGCGGCGGTGGCGTTCTCCGTCGTGCTCTACAAGGTGGTCACCAGCGGGCCGGTCGGTGCGGCCCTGCGGAACATCGTGCAGCAGGCGCTCGATGGCCGGATGTGAGCGGCGCGCGGACCGCGGGTTCGTGACGGCGGAGTCGGCCATGGTGCTGCCCGTGCTGGTGATGTTCGCGATGGCGCTGGTCTGGGGGCTGCTCGTGGTGGCGGCGCAGATCCGGTGCGTGGACGCGGCGCGCGCGGGCGCCCGCTCCGCGGCCCGGCAGGACCCTCCCGACGCCGTCGTGGGGGTGACCCGCGAGGCGGCACCGCCCGGCGCGCGCGTCACGGTGGGCCGGGAGGCCGGGCGGGTCCGGGTGGTCGTCGAGGCCAGGCCCCCGGTCCTGCGCGGTCTGCCCTTCGAACTGCGGGAGGAGGCCGTCGCCGAGGTGGAGGAGACGGTGGGGGCGGGAACATGAGGGCCCGGTCCCGGGTGCGGGGCGCGCCGGGTGGCCGGCGGCGCGCACCGCACTCCGACCGGGGCTCGGCGACCGTCTGGAGCATCGGTGCGCTCGCCGTGCTGTGCATGGTGGCCGGAGTCGTCCTCGCCCTGGGGCAGGCGGCTGTGATCCGGCACCGCGCGGCCGGCGGCGCGGACCTGGCGGCGCTCGCGGCGGCGGACCACTGGACCGAGGGCGGTACGGCGGCCTGCGCGCGGGCGGACCGGGTGGCCCGCGCGCAGAACACGCGGCTCGTACGGTGCGCGATCACCGGTGACGTGTCGGACGTGTCGGTGGCGGCGGGCCGGGGGCCGTTCGCGGCGGAGGTCAGAGCCCGGGCGGGGCCTGCGGGCCCTCCGCACCCGGGTCCGGCCCCGGCCGCTCTTCCGGGGTCCCGGTCGTCCCCGCGGCGTCCTCCGCTCCGTCCGCTCCCTCCGCTCTCTCCGGCTTCTCCACCGGAGCGCCCTCCAGCAGCACCGTGAGCAGGCGTACCGCGCCCCGCTTGTGCAGAGGCTCGTTGCCGTTGCCGCACTTGGGGGACTGGACGCAGGAGGGACAGCCGGCGTCGCACTCGCAGGAGGCGATGGCCCGGCGGGTGGCGGTGAGCCAGGCGCGGGCGGTGTGGAAGGCGCGTTCCGCGAAGCCCGCGCCGCCCGGGTGGCCGTCGTAGACGAAGACCGTGGGCAGCAGGGTGTCGGGGTGGAGCGGGATCGAGACCCCGCCGATGTCCCAGCGGTCGCAGGTCGCGAAGAGCGGCAGCATGCCGATCGAGGCGTGCTCGGCGGCGTGCAGGGCGCCGCCGAGGATCTCCGGGCCGATCCGGGCCCGGTCCAGCTGGTCCTCGGTGACCGTCCACCACACCGCGCGGGTGCGCAGCGTACGAGGAGGGAGGTCGAGCTTCGTCTCGCCCAGCACTTCGCCGGTGACGACCCGCCGGCGCAGGAAGGAGACCACCTGGTTGGTGACCTCGACGGAGCCGTAGCACAGGCGGCCGTCACCCCACGGGATCTCGGTGTCGGTCTCCAGCACGGAGACCGACGTCGTGTCCCGGGCCACCGTCGTGTACGTCGGGGTCGCCTGCTCGACCAGGGCGACGGAGTCCTCCAGGTCGAGGGAGCGGACGAGGTAGGTGGTGCCCTGGTGCAGGTGGACCGCGCCCTCGTGGACGCTGGTGTGCGCCGCGCCCGCGTCGACCGTGCCGAGCAGTCTGCCCGTGCCGGCCTCGACGACCTGGACCGGCCGGCCGCCCTGCCCCCGGATGTCGGTCAGGTCGGCGGCCCGTTCCCGGCGGGTCCAGTGCCAGGCCCTGGTCCGCCGGCGCAGCAGCTTCGCGGCCTCCAGCTGCGGGAGGAGTTCTCCGGCGGCCGGACCGAACAGGGCCAGGTCCTCCTCGGTCAGCGGCAGTTCCTCGGCCGCCGCGCACAGGTGCGGAGCGAGCACGTAGGGGTTGTCGGGGTCGAGGACGGTGGACTCCACGGGCCGGTCGAAGAGGGCCTCCGGATGGTGGACGAGGAAGGTGTCCAGGGGGTCGTCGCGGGCGACCAGGACGGCGAGGGCGCCCTGCCCGGACCGCCCCGCGCGCCCGGCCTGCTGCCACAGGGAGGCCCGGGTGCCCGGGTAGCCGGCGATCACCACGGCGTCCAGGCCGGAGACGTCCACGCCGAGTTCGAGGGCGTTCGTCGCGGCGAGGCCGAGGAGCTCACCGGAGTGCAGGGCGCGTTCGAGGGCGCGGCGTTCCTCCGGGAGGTAACCGCCCCGGTACGCCGCCACCCGCCGGACCAGCGAGCGGTCGATCTCGCCGAGGCGTTCCCGGGCGATCACGGAGATCAGCTCCGCGCCGCGCCGGGAGCGTACGAAGGTGACCGAGCGGATGCCCTGCGCGGTGAGGTCGGTCAGCAGGTCGGCGGCCTCCGCGGTGGCCGTGCGGCGGACCGGCGCGCCCTTCTCGCCGTGCAGCTCGGTCAGCGGCGGCTCCCACAGGGCGAACACCAGTTCACCACGCGGTGAGGCGTCGTCGGCCACCTCCGCCACCGGCAGGCCGGTGAGGCGGCGGGCGGCGACCGCGGGCTCGGCGGCGGTCGCGGAGGCCAGCAGGAACACGGGCGAGGCGCCGTAGCGGGCGCACAGGCGCCGCAGCCGGCGCAGCACCTGGGCGACGTGCGAGCCGAAGACGCCCCGGTAGGTGTGGCACTCGTCGACGACGACGTACTTCAGCGCCCTGAGGAAGGAGGACCAGCGGGGGTGGGACGGCAGGATCCCCCGGTGCAGCATGTCCGGATTGGTCAGCACGTAGTTGGCGTACTGGCGGATCCACTCGCGTTCCTCGAACGGGGTGTCGCCGTCGTGGACGGCGGCGCGCACCGAACGGCCCAGTGGTTGTGAAAGTTCCTTCACGGACCGGCACTGGTCCGCCGCGAGGGCCTTCGTGGGGGCGAGGTAGAGGGCGGTCGCGCCGCGGCCGTTCGGAGCCTCGGAGCCGTCCAGGAGCGCGGACAGGACGGGTACGAGGTACGCCAGGGACTTGCCGGACGCGGTGCCGGTGGCGACCACGACGGACTCGCCGTCCAGGGCGTGCTCGGCGGCGCGTGCCTGGTGGGCCCAGGGATGCTCGATCCCCGCGGCCCGCACGGCGGCGAGGACCTCCGGGCGGATCCGGTCCGGCCAGACGGCATGACGGCCCTCCCGCGGGGGCAAGTGCTCCGTATGAGTGATGCGCGAAGCCCGGCTCGGTCCGGACGCGAGCCGGTCCAGGAGCGTGCCCGGGGCCGGCCCGGACGGGGGGTCCGCCGGGGATCGATCGGATCGGTGATTCTTGGCCATCGGCACCGAGTGTGTCACCGGCGTGACGGACAATGGGGCCAAGGCGTCGTGCACGCCTGCCGGTAAGTGATTGAATGCCATCGCGGCTGGCGAACCGTCCCGGGGGCTGAGCCGAGATGCCCCAAGGGCGACCGCTCGATAGCTAGGTGCTGGAGGATCCGTGGACCTGTCCCTGTCGACCGAGACCATGGGCGATCGCACGATCGTCAGGGTCGGTGGCGAAATCGACGTATATACCGCGCCCAAGCTGCGCGAGCAGCTGGTCGAGCTGGTGAACGACGGCAGTTTCCACCTTGTCGTCGACATGGAAGGCGTGGACTTCCTGGACTCCACCGGACTCGGCGTGCTGGTCGGCGGCCTGAAGCGCGTCCGTGCCCATGAGGGCTCACTGCGCCTGGTCTGCAACCAGGAGCGTATTCTCAAGATCTTCCGCATTACCGGCCTCACCAAGGTGTTCCCGATCCACACCTCGGTCGAGGAAGCGGTGGCGGCCACCGACTGACCACCCCGTTCCCGGGCCGCTGCGCCCGGGCGGTGGAAGAGAACCACGAGGAGGGCCGGGCTTTCGGCGGCCCGGCCTCTCCACAGCACGCTCGTAGTCGCGAGGGGGATGCATGGCCACCGTCGAACTCCGCTTCAGCGCGCTGCCCGAACACGTCAGGACCGCCCGGCTCGTGGCGGCGGCGGTGGCGCGCAGGGCCGGAGTGGACGAGGCCGTCCTCGACGAGGTCAGACTCGCCGTCGGCGAGGCGTGCAGCCGTGCCGTGGGACTGCATCGGAACGTCGGGATCTCGGCGCCCGTGAAGGTGCTGCTGATCGAGGAGGAGAAGCAGTTCTCCATCGAGGTCGGCGACGAGGCGCCCCATGCGGTCGCCGGCGGTCGGGCGTCCGGCGCTGCGCCGGGCGGCGCCGACGTGGAGACCGAGGAGGACGAGATGGGCCTCGCGGTCATCAGCGGACTCGTCGACGACGTCGAGGTCAGCGCGGGGAAGCACGGCGGATCGATCCGCATGAGGTGGCCCACCGCGCCGCCGGCCACCCTCCTCGACTGACCGGTTCACCGGACCGGTTCACCCGTACGGCGACTGTTTTCCCGAAGGGCCCCCTGGTGGGGCCCTTCGTCATGTGCGGGTGCCGACGGCCGCGCTTACAGTGGTCTCGTGCGGTTGATCGCGTGAATTCGTTCACGACCTGCCGTGCCCTGGAAATGCGATCACGTAAATGCCCCGAAGGCATTACGGATTTCGGACGAGTGGCCGCCCGGAGATCATTGTGGAAAAGTGCGTGCAAGCTATTTACATTTCACGCGGTCTGTTTTGATCTGGTTCCGGTACCTACAATCCCGTCCACATCTTGAGCTCAGCCCAAGCGTCAAGGAGGACGAATGGCGGAGCTTTCCCTCACACAAGGGTCGGGCCGACCCGCATCCCTCGCAGCCGTCGTACTGACCGACGACAACCGCCTGCTCGTGGTGGTCATCGGCATCGTCGCGCTGGCGGCGCTGGTGGTCGCGGGAGTCCTGGTGCGCCAGGTCCTCGCGGCCGGCGAGGGCACCGACGGCATGAAGAAGATCGCGGCAGCGGTCCAGGAGGGCGCGAACGCCTATCTGGCCCGCCAGTTGCGCACCCTCGGCGTATTCGCCGTGGTCGTGTTCTTCCTGCTCATGCTGCTGCCCGCGGACGACTGGGGTCAGCGTGCCGGGCGATCGGTGTTCTTCTTGATCGGAGCGGCGTTCTCGGCGGCCACCGGATATATCGGTATGTGGCTCGCCGTGCGCAGCAATGTGCGGGTCGCGGCGGCGGCGCGCGAAGCGACTCCGGCCGTGGGCGAGCCGGAAAAGGACCTCACCACCGTCTCGCACAGGGCGATGAAGATCGCTTTCCGTACGGGCGGCGTCGTCGGCATGTTCACCGTCGGCCTCGGCCTGCTGGGCGCCTCCTGCGTGGTGCTGGTGTACGCGGCCGACGCCCCGAAGGTGCTCGAGGGGTTCGGCCTCGGGGCCGCGCTGATCGCGATGTTCATGCGGGTCGGCGGCGGCATCTTCACCAAGGCCGCCGACGTCGGCGCCGACCTGGTCGGCAAGGTCGAGCAGGGCATTCCGGAGGACGATCCGCGCAATGCCGCGACCATCGCCGACAACGTGGGCGACAACGTCGGCGACTGCGCGGGCATGGCGGCCGACCTGTTCGAGTCGTACGCCGTGACCCTGGTGGCCGCGCTGATCCTGGGGTCGGCGGCGTTCGGCGACGCCGGGCTCGCCTTCCCGCTGCTGGTCCCCGCCATCGGTGTCCTCACCGCGATGGCCGGCATCTTCGCGGTGGCCCCGAGGCGCGCCGACCGCAGCGGCATGAGCGCCATCAACCGGGGGTTCTTCGTCTCCGCGCTGATCTCGCTCGTCCTGGTCGCGGTCGCCGTGTTCGTCTACCTCCCGTCGTCGTACGCCGATCTCGACGGCGTCACCGACGAGGCGATCCTGGGCAAGGACGGCGACCCGCGGATCCTCGCGCTCGTCGCGGTGGCCATCGGCATCGTGCTCGCCGCCCTCATCCAGCAGCTCACCGGCTACTTCACCGAGACCACCCGGCGTCCCGTGCGGGACATCGGCAGGACCTCGCTCACCGGCCCGGCCACCGTCGTGCTCTCCGGCATCTCGATCGGTCTGGAATCCGCCGTCTACACCGCCCTGTTGATCGGCCTCGGCGTGTACGGGGCGTTCCTGCTCGGCGGTACGTCGATCATGCTGGCGCTGTTCGCGGTGGCGCTGGCCGGCACCGGACTGCTCACCACGGTCGGTGTGATCGTCGCGATGGACACCTTCGGCCCGGTCTCCGACAACGCGCAGGGCATCGCCGAGATGTCCGGCGACGTCGAGGGCGCGGGCGCCCAGGTGCTCACCGACCTGGACGCGGTCGGCAACACCACCAAGGCCATCACCAAGGGCATCGCGATCGCCACGGCCGTGCTGGCCGCGGCGGCGCTGTTCGGCTCGTACCGGGACGCCATCACCACCGGCGCACGGGACGTGGGCGAGAGGCTCAGCGGTGAGGGCGCGCCGATGAGCCTGATGATGGACATCTCCCAGCCCAACAACCTCGTCGGTCTGATCGCGGGCGCGGCGGTCGTCTTCCTCTTCTCGGGGCTGGCGATCAACGCGGTGTCGCGGTCGGCGGGTTCGGTGGTCTACGAGGTGCGGCGGCAGTTCCGCGAGAAGCCCGGGATCATGGACCACAGCGAGGAACCGGAGTACGGCAAGGTCGTCGACATCTGCACCAAGGACGCCCTGCGCGAACTCGCCACACCCGGGCTGCTCGCCGTGATGGCGCCCATCTTCATCGGGTTCACCCTCGGCGTCGGCGCCCTGGGCGCCTTCCTCGCGGGCGCGATCGGCGCGGGCACCCTGATGGCGGTGTTCCTCGCCAACTCCGGTGGCGCCTGGGACAACGCGAAGAAACTGGTCGAGGACGGCCACCACGGCGGCAAGGGCAGTGAGGCCCATGCGGCCACCGTCATCGGCGACACCGTCGGCGACCCCTTCAAGGACACCGCCGGACCGGCGATCAACCCCCTGCTGAAGGTGATGAACCTGGTGGCGCTGCTCATCGCGCCCGCGGTCATCAAGTTCTCCTACGGCGCGGACAGGAGCGTCGGGATGCGGGTGCTCATCGCGGTCCTGGCGCTGCTGGTGATAGTCGGCGCGGTGTACGCGTCCAAGCGGCGCGGCATCGCCGTGGAGGACGAGGACAACTCCGAGCCGAAGCCCAAATCGGCTGATCCGGCGGTGGTTTCCTAGCGCCGGGAGGCGGACGGCGCGCCGGGGGGGGGGGGTGCGGAGCGTCAAAACGCTCCGCACGCCCGCACCCGTGCGCGCCGTCCACGCCGTGAGCCTTCTCTCCCGTGGTGCAAATGGCTTCAAAAGCCGCCGACCGGACGTCCGGCGGGTGGTCGCAGGCCATCCGGCGTGTATGTTCCGGGGCCGAAGGCCATGGAAGGGACCAATCCGGTGAACAAGAAGCTCGCGGCCGCACTGTCCGGCGGTGCGGTACTGGTACTGGCGCTGACGGGATGCGGCGGCGACGACGGCGACGAGAAGCTGGACGCCTGGGCGAAGCAGGTCTGCGACGCGGTGAAGCCGCAGGCCGCCAAGATCAAGTCGGCCAACGCCGCGATCCAGAAGGAGACCTCGGACAACAGCACGCCGGAGGAGGTCCAGAAGGCCGACTCGAAGGCCTTCCAGGACATGTCCGACGCCTACCGGGCGATCGGCGCCGCCGTGAACAAGGCCGGGGCACCGGACGTCGAGGACGGGGAGAAGAAGCAGAAGGACGCGGTCAAGGAGCTCAACGGCATTTCCGCGTCGTACGCCACGCTGCAGAAGCAGGTCGAGGGTCTCGACACGGACGACCAGGCGGAGTTCGCCGACGGCCTGAAGGACATCGCCGCCGAGCTGGACAAGCTCGGCAGGAGCGGCAGCGACGCCCTCAGCGCGCTGGAGGAGGGCGAGGTCGGCGAGGCGATGTCCCGGCAGGCGAGCTGCCGGACGGCCACCGCGACGGCGGGGTCCACCAAGAGCTGACGCCGCAGGACGCGCCGGGTGGGGACGGCGGCGACAATGGAGGGCGTGAGTGACGCCAGCCTGCCGCCCCTGCCCTCGTCCGACCGCCCCGATGCCGCCGCCCGGCTGCGGGACGCCCTGCTCGGAGCCTCCTTCACCGCCGACGGACTGCTCGAACTGCTCGGCGCCCCCGCGTACGCGGCGCTGGCCCGCAGCGAGACCGTGCCCGCCCTGAGGGCCACCCGCGGGGACACACCGCTGGAGGCGCTCGTGCGGTTGTTCCTGCTCCAACAGCCCGTGCCGCACGCGCACGTGGCGGACGTCCTGCCGGTGGACGTCTGCCTGGAGGCCGGGTGGCTCACCCGGGCCGGGGCGGACGGGCTCACCGCGACCGTGGACGTACGGCCGTACGGCGGGCCGGGCGGCGAGGACTGGTTCGTCGTCTCCGACCTCGGGTGCGCGGTCGGCGGCGCCGGGGGCATCGGCAGCCGCGACGAAGGCGTCGTGCTGGGCGTGGGCGGGGCGTCCACGACCCTGGCCGGCATCACCGTCCGCACGCCCGTGGCCTGTGCGCTCGACGTCGGCACCGGCTCCGGCATCCAGGCGCTGCACGCGGCCCGGCACGCCACGCGGGTGACGGCCACCGACGTGAACCCGCGCGCGCTGCACATCACCGCGCTCACCCTGGCCCTCTCCGGGGTCCCGGCCGCCGATCTGCGCGAGGGCTCGCTGTTCGAGCCGGTCCGGGACGGCGAGCGTTACGACCTGATCGTGTCCAACCCGCCGTTCGTGATCTCGCCGGGAGCCCGGCTCACCTACCGCGACGGCGGGATGGGCGGGGACGATCTGTGCCGCACGATCGTTCAGGAGGCGGGGGAACGGCTGAACGAGGGCGGGTTCGCGCAGTTCCTCGCCAACTGGCAGCACGTCGAGGGGGAGGACTGGCAGGACCGGCTCAGGTCGTGGGTGCCCCGCGGGTGCGACGCCTGGATCGTGCAGCGCGAGGTCCAGGACGTCACCCAGTACGCGGAGTTGTGGCTGCGGGACGCGGGCGACCACCGCGGGGACGCGGCCGCGTACCGGGCGCGGTACGACGCGTGGCTGGACGAGTTCGAGGCGCGCGGGGTGAAGGCGGTCGGCTTCGGCTGGATCACCCTGCGCAAGTCGGGCTCCGCCGCGGAGTCGGTCACGGTGGAGGAGTGGCCGCACCCCGTCGAGCAGCCGCTCGGTGAGACGGTCCGGGCGCACTTCGACCGGATCGACCACCTGCGGACGCACGACGACGCGGCGCTCCTGGAGTCGCGCTTCGCGCTGGCCGCCGAGGTCGTGCAGGAGCAGGTCGGGCTGCCCGGCGCCGAGGACCCGGAGCACGTCGTGCTGCGCCAGAACCGCGGGATGCGCCGGGCCACCAAGGTGGACACGATCGGCGCGGGCTTCGCGGGCGTGTGCGACGGCACCATGAGCGCGGGCCGGATCCTGGACGCCATCGCCCAGCTCCTCGGTGAGGACCCGGTGCTGCTGCGCGACCGCACCCCGGCCCAGATCCGGCTGCTCGTGGAGCAGGGGTTCCTGGAGCCGGTTGACTGACGCGGGCGGTGGTCCCACGGGCGCCCCGGCCCCCTGCGCCGCGTCACCGCCCTCGCACCCCTCCCCTCCCTCCCCTCCGTCACCGCCGTCGTTCCGGCTCTTTCGCGTCGATCCGGAGCCCTCCGCGAGAGGGCCCGCGGGCCGCCTCCGGACGCCCGGTCCGGTCCGTGGCCCTCGCGTTCACCTCCGGTTCGCCCGTCCGCCGCCCGGGGGTGGCAGCGTCCCCCCGGGGCGGGCTGCGACGGACGGGAAAGAGGGCGGCGGGCGACCATGGAGAGCGGACCGGCGATCTTCGCGGGGATGGTGTTCTGCCTGTTCGGGGGCGGACTGCTGGCCTGGACCACGGCCTGCGCGCGCCGGCGGCGTCCCGTCGTCCAGGGTGTGAGCCCGGTCGCATCGGCCACCGTCGCGGGACTCGCCGCGATGATCTCCCTGACCCTCGGCGCGTGGTGCCTGACCCGCCTGTGAGGGGGCGTGGAGCCCGACGGCTCCCAGTAAGCGGTAGATCGCACTCCGCATAAGCGCGGGCGGAGTCTGGACACTCCGGGCGGCAGGAACGGCGGTAGTCGGGTTACCGTTCGAGTGGCCGTTGCGGGCTTTTCCCGTTTGACACGGGGACGGGATGTACCGTCACACTCCGCAGCGTCACCATGACCCGACCCCGGGGAGACCGCCTGGGGAGCCCCAAGCGTCGACCGGAGAGAAGAGCGAAGTTGTCCCCGACCAGCGAGACCGCGAAGGGCGGCCGCCGACTCGTCATCGTCGAGTCGCCTGCCAAGGCGAAGACGATCAAGGGCTATCTCGGCCCCGGCTACATCGTCGAGGCGAGCGTCGGGCACATTCGCGACCTTCCCAACGGCGCCGCCGAGGTGCCGGAGAAGTACACCGGCGAGGTGCGTCGCCTCGGTGTGGACGTCGATCACGACTTCCAGCCGATCTATGTGGTCAACGCGGACAAGCGGGCCCAGGTCAAGAAGTTGAAGGACCTGTTGAAGGAGTCCGACGAACTCTTCCTCGCCACCGATGAGGACCGCGAGGGCGAGGCCATCGCCTGGCACCTGCAGGAAGTGCTCAAGCCGAAGATCCCGGTCAAGCGGATGGTCTTCCACGAGATCACCAAGGACGCGATCCGCGCGGCCGTGGCCAACCCGCGCCAGCTCAACCAGAAGCTGGTCGACGCCCAGGAGACCCGCCGCATCCTCGACCGCCTCTACGGCTACGAGGTCTCGCCGGTCCTGTGGAAGAAGGTCATGCCCCGGCTGTCCGCCGGCCGTGTCCAGTCCGTCGCCACCCGGCTCGTGGTGGAGCGGGAACGCGAGCGCATCGCGTTCCGTTCCGCCGAGTACTGGGACCTGACGGGCACCTTCTCCCCCACCTCCGACTTCGCGCCGGCGGGGGGACCCCCATCGGGCCGCGCCGGCGACGCGTCGGATCCCTCGTCGTTCCTCGCCCGCCTGCAGACCGTCGACGGGCGGCGGGTCGCGCAGGGCCGCGACTTCGACTCCCTGGGACAGCCGAAGAGCGCGAACACCCTCCACCTCGACGAGGCGAACGCCCGCGCCCTGGCCGCCGCCCTGGAGAACACGCGGTTCGCCGTGCGTGCCGTGGAGTCCAAGCCGTACCGCCGCTCGCCGTACGCCCCGTTCCGTACGACGACGCTGCAGCAGGAGGCGAGCCGCAAGCTCGGCTTCGGCGCGAAGGCCACGATGCAGGTCGCGCAGAAGCTGTACGAGAACGGCTACATCACGTACATGCGCACGGACTCGACGACCCTGAGCGAGACGGCGGTCGCCGCCGCCCGGGCGCAGGTCACGCAGTTGTACGGCGCCGACTACCTGCCCCCGCAGCCGCGCACCTACGCGGGCAAGGTCAAGAACGCGCAGGAGGCGCACGAGGCGATCCGCCCCTCGGGCGACCGCTTCCGCACGCCCGCCGAAACGGGCCTGACCGGCGACCAGTTCAAGCTCTACGAGCTGATCTGGAAGCGGACCGTCGCCTCGCAGATGAAGGACGCCACCGGCAACTCGGTCACGGTGAGGATCGGCGGCACGGCGGCCGACGGCCGGGACGTCGAGTTCAGCGCGTCCGGCAAGACGATCACCTTCCACGGCTTCCTGAAGGCCTACGTGGAAGGCGCCGACGACCCGAACGCCGAGCTCGACGACCGCGAGCGCCGGCTGCCGCAGGTCGCCGAGGGCGACGCCCTCACCGCCGAGGAGATCACGGCCGACGGGCACGCCACCAAGCCCCCGGCCCGCTACACCGAGGCCTCGCTGGTCAAGGAGCTGGAGGAGCGGGAGATCGGCCGACCGTCGACGTACGCGTCGATCATCGGCACGATCCTCGACCGCGGCTACGTGTTCAAGAAGGGCACGGCCCTGGTGCCGTCCTTCCTCTCCTTCGCCGTGGTCAACCTGCTGGAGAAGCACTTCGGCCGGCTCGTCGACTACGACTTCACCGCGCGGATGGAGGACGACCTCGACCGCATCGCGCGGGGCGAGGCGCGCGCGGTGCCGTGGCTGAGGCGGTTCTACTTCGGCGAGGGCGCCGGCAACGGGGACGCGGCCGACGCGGGCAACGGCGACGGGGACCACCTCGGCGGTCTCAAGGAACTGGTGACCGACCTGGGCGCGATCGACGCGCGCGAGGTGTCGTCGTTCCCGGTGGGCGACGGCATCGTGCTGCGGGTCGGGCGCTACGGTCCGTACATCGAGCGCGGCGAGAAGGACACCGAGGAGCACCAGCGCGCCGACATCCCGGCCGATCTGGCGCCGGACGAACTGACCCCGGAGCTGGCCGAGAAGCTGCTCGCCGAGCCGAGCGGCGACCACCTCCTGGGCACCGACCCGGTCACCGGGCACGAGATCGTCGCCAAGAAGGGCCGCTACGGCCCGTACGTCACGGAGATCCTCCCCGAGGGCACCCCGAAGACCGGCAAGAACGCGGTCAAGCCGCGTACCGCCTCCCTCTTCAAGTCGATGTCCCTGGACACGGTGACGCTCGACGACGCCCTGAAGCTGATGTCGCTGCCGCGCGTGGTCGGCGCGGACGCCGAGGGCCAGGAGATCACCGCGCAGAACGGCCGCTACGGGCCCTACCTGAAGAAGGGCACCGACTCGCGGTCGCTGCAGTCCGAGGACCAGCTCTTCACGATCACGCTGGAGGAGGCGCTGGCGATCTACGCCCAGCCCAAGCAGCGTGGCCGTGCCGCGGCCAAGCCGCCGCTGAAGGAGCTGGGCACCGACCCGGTCAGCGAGAAGCCGGTCGTGGTGAAGGACGGCCGCTTCGGCCCGTACGTCACCGACGGGGAGACCAACGCGACACTGCGCTCCGGCGACAGCGTCGAGGGGATCACCCCGGAGCGCGGGTTCGAGCTGCTCGCCGAGAAGCGGGCGAAGGGCCCCGCCAAGAAGACCGCGAAGAAGGCGGTCAAGAAGACCGCGGCGAAGAAGGCGCCGGCGAAGAAGACGGCGGCCGCCAAGAAGACCGCGGCGAAGAAGACCACGACGGCGAAGAAGACCGCGGCCAAGAAGGCGACCGCCTCGAACGCCTCGGAGGACTGAGCCCTCGGTGCGCGGGTAGTCGTCGGGGGCCACGGGTCCCCGACGGGGCCCGTGCCGGTCCTTCGCCAAGGGTTCGGAATGCGAACGCCCCGGCACCACTTCGAGATCGGGGCGTGTGCATGTCAGGCGCGTCGCGCCGGGCTGTCGGCTCGGGCCGATAGGCTGAACGCATGACGCGAGCCGAGCAGCCAACGGCCCCTCGACCGGCCCCCGACGACACCCTTGCCGCGGACTCCCGCGAGCGTGCCGTCCGCGCCCTGCTGCGCCGACCGCAGCTGAAACGGCTGTGGAGCGCGCAGCTCGCGGGCGGGGTCGGTGACGTCCTCGCCCTGCTGGTGCTGGTGCTCCTGGCACTTCAGACGGCGGTCGCCGAGGGGGCCTTCGGCGGGGGTTACCGGGGCGCGGCGTTCGCAGTGGCGACCGTTTTCGGGGTGCGCATCCTGGCGACGCTGCTGTTCGGCGCCGTCCTCCTCGGTCCGCTCACGTCGCTCACCTCGCAGGACGGACCGCTGGACCGCCGCTGGACCATGGTCGGCGCCGACGGACTGCGCGCCGCGCTGCTCATCGTGGCGCCGCTGTGGATCGACTGGACCCCCGAGAACGCGCTGGCCGTCCTCCTCGTCACCGCCTTCGTGGCCGGAGTCGCCGAGCGGTTCTGGACGGTGTGCCGGGAGAGCGCCGCGCCCGCGCTGCTGCCCGCCCCGCCCCCGGAGGGCGCGACCGTACGGCCGCTGCCCGACCACATGGACGCGCTGCGCCGCCTGTCGCTGCGCACGGGCTTCGTGGCGATACCGCTCGCGGCCGTCACGCTCGTCGTCGCGGCCCTGCTCAACAACCTGCTCGGCACCGGGCTCGACTGGTTCGGCGAGCACCAGGCGGCCCTCGCCTCGTACGTCGCGGCCGGACTGTTCGCCGCGTCCCTGTCCGTCCTGGCCTTCCTGGAACTGCCCGGCACCCGCACCCCGCGCGCCCGGTCGCCGCTGGAGGGACTGCGCCGCCCGAAGAGCGCCGGCGGCCCCGAGAAGGGCCGCACCGGCGCGCTGCCGCTGCTGGTGCTTGCGTCCGCGTCCGTCGCCGCCGCCGTGTCGGCCGCCGTCGCCGTGTCGGTGCTGCACGCCAAGGACCTGGGCGGCGGCCCCGTGCTGTACGGCCTGCTGGTGGGCGCGCTGACCGGCGGCGTCGTCGTCGGCATCCGTACGGCGCCCGCCCTGCTGCCGGCGCTGTCCCGGCGGCGGATGCTCGCGCTCGCCCTCGCCTTCACGGGCGTCGCGCTGCTGGCGGCCGGTCTCGTGCCGGACGTCACCAGCGTGGTGCTGATCATGGCGCTGGCCGGGGTCGGCGCGGGGCTCGCCGCCAACACCGGGCACACGCTGCTCGACCAGGAGACCGAGGAGCAGCGCCGGGTCCGCACGACCGAGCACCTGCACGCCGTGGTCCGGGTCCTCGTGGCGCTCGGCGCGGTGATCGCCCCGCTGGTCGCCGCGGCCATCGGGCCGCACCGGCTGGAGAACGGCCGGTTCGTGTTCGCGCACGGCGGCGCCGCCTTCACCCTGATGCTGGTCGGCGCGCTGCTGCTGCCGGTGGCCGCCCTGGTGCTGGCCAAGGTCGACGACCGTTCCGGCGTCCCGCTGCGGCAGGACCTGCGCGACGCGCTGCTCGGCGGCGACGACCCGGACCAGACGCCCGCCGCCGCCGGCTTCTTCATCGCCCTGGAGGGCGGCGACGGCGCCGGGAAGTCCACCCAGGCCGAGGCCCTCGCCGAGTGGATCAGGGGCAAGGGCCACGAGGTCGTCCTCACCCGCGAGCCCGGGGCGACGCCGGTCGGCAAGCGCCTGCGGTCCATCCTGCTGGACGTCTCCAGCGCCGGCCTCTCCCACCGCGCGGAGGCGCTGCTGTACGCCGCGGACCGCGCGGAGCACATCGACACCGTCGTACGGCCCGCTCTGGAGCGCGGCGCCGTCGTCATCACCGACCGGTACATCGACTCCTCCGTCGCCTACCAGGGCGCCGGGCGCGACCTGTCGCCGACCGAGATCGCCCGCATCAACCGCTGGGCGACCGACGGACTGGTCCCGCACCTGACGGTGCTGCTGGACGTGGCCCCGGAGACCGCGCGGGAACGCTTCACCGAGGCGCCGGACCGGCTGGAGTCGGAGCCCGCCGAGTTCCACGCGCGCGTGCGGACCGGTTTCCTCACGCTGGCCGCCGCCGACCCCGGCCGCTACCTGGTGGTCGACGCCGGCCAGGAGCCGGAGGCGGTCACCACGGTGATCCGGCACCGCCTCGACCAGGTGCTGCCGCTGTCCGAGGCCGAGATCAGGGCCCGCGAGGAAGCGCGCCGCAAGGCCGAGGAGGAGGCCCGCCGCAGGGCGGAGGAGGAGGCGGCCCGCAAGGCCGAGGAGGAGCGCCTGGAGCGCGAACGCCAGGAGCAGCTCGCCCGGCTGCGCGCCGAGGAGGAGGAGCGCAAGCGGCGCGAGCTGGAGGAGGCGCAGCGGCGCGAGGCGGAACGGCAGGCGGAGGAGGCCCGGCAGCGGGCCGAGGAAGCACGCCGGCGCGCGGAGGAGGAGCGGCAGCGGCTGCTCGCCGAGGAGAGGGCGCGCGCCGAGGAGGAGGCCCGCCGCAAGGCCGAGGAGGAACGTCGCCGCAAGCAGGCCGAGGAGGAGGCGCGGCTGCGCGCCGAGGCCGAGGCACTGCGCCTGGAGAAGCAGCGCGAGGCCGAGGAGGCGCTGCTGCGCGCGGAGCAGGCCCGGCGGCTGGCCGAGCAGGCGGCGGCCGCGGCGGAGACGGGACCGAGGACGACCGTCGTCCCCGATGCCGCGCGGGAGCGGGCGGCCGACGACGCGGTGACCGTGCCGACGCCGGTGGTGACGCCGACGAACGCGTCGGGCGGACCGGTCGACGAGACGGCCGTGCTGCCCCGGGTGCCGGACGAGGACGCCGGGCGGCGGCCCGGTCGCTCCGGGGCGTCCGACGCCGAGGTGACGGCCGAACTGCCGAAGCCGCCGGTGGTGCCGGGCGCGGCCGACGAGACGGCGGTGCTGCCTCCGGTCGGGGACGGCGGTCAGGGGCCCGCGGACCGGCGGGTGCCGTCCGGCTACTTCCGGGACGAGTCCCCGGCGGGCGGCACCGACGCCGGCGACGACCGCACGCGCGAGCTGCCGCGGATCGACCCCGAGGAGTCCCACCGGCAGCGTCCGGACTGGGCCGAGGAGACCCCGCTGGACGACCTGCCGACGCTGGCCGACGAACTGCTGGGCCCGCGCGACGACGGGCACGGCGACGACGACGGGCACGGTGACGAGGACGGGGGCCGGGGACGCCGGCGCTGACCGGCCGGTCCACGGGTGCGGGCGTTGTCGGTGCCCGCCCGCACAATGGATCCGTCAAGGCGGACACGACGGAAGGACGGGCTGACCCATGACCGTGTGGGACGACCTCGTCGGGCAGGAGCGGGTGAGCGAGCAGCTCGCCGCCGCCGCCCGTGACGCCGACGCGCTCGTCACCGCGGCGGCGTCCGGCGCGCCGCCCCCCGAGGCGTCGAGGATGACGCACGCCTGGCTGTTCACGGGCCCGCCCGGCGCGGGACGCAACCAGGCGGCGCGCGCCTTCGCCGCCGCCCTCCAGTGCGTCAGTCCCGACCGCGCCCTCGGCGGGATCCCCGGCTGCGGCTTCTGCGACGGCTGTCACACCGCGTTGATCGGCACCCACGCGGACGTCAGCTCGATCGCCGCCGTCGGTTCGCAGATCCTCGTCGACGACATGCGCGACACCGTCCGCAAGTCGTTCACCGCCCCGGCGAACGGCCGCTGGCAGGTGATCCTCGTCGAGGACGCCGAGCGGTTGAACGAGAAGTCCGCCAACGCCGTCCTCAAGGCCGTCGAGGAGCCCGCCCCCCGCACGGTCTGGCTGCTGTGCGCCCCCTCCCTCGAGGACGTCCTGCCGACGATCCGCTCCCGCTGCCGCCACCTCAACCTGAGCACGCCGTCGGTGGCCGCCGTCGCCGACATGCTCGTGCGGCGCGAGGGCATCGAGCCGGACGTCGCCGCCGCCGTCGCCCGTGCCACCCAGGGCCACGTCGACCGCGCCCGCCGCCTCGCCACCGACCCCGCCGCCCGCGAGCGCCGGGCTGCCGTGCTGAAGCTGCCCCTGCGGATCGAGGACATCGGCGGCGCGCTCAAGGCCGCCCAGGAACTGGTCGACGCCGCCGCCGCGGACGCCAAGCAGCTCGCCGAGGAGAGGGACGGCAAGGAGACCGAGGAGCTGAAGGCGGCGCTCGGCGCGGCCCAGGGCGGCCGGCTGCCGCGCGGCACGGCGAGTGTGGTCAAGGACCTGGAGGACATGCAGAAGCGCCGCAGGACGCGCACGCAGCGGGACAGCCTCGACGTCGCGCTGAGCGACCTGACCAGCTTCTACCGCGACGTCCTCGCCCTCCAGCTCGGCTCCCGGGTCGCCATCGCCAACGGCGACGCCGAGGACGTACTGGAGCGCGTGGCCCGCGGCAGCTCCCCGGAGTCCACGCTCCGCCGCATCGAGGCGATCGCGGCGTGCGGCAGGGCCCTGGACCGCAACGTGGCCCCGCTCCTCGCGGTGGAGGCGATGACGATGGCCCTCAGAGCGGGCTGACCGGGCGGACGGACCGCGCGGGCCGCCCGGGGCGTCCGCCCGGCGGCCCGACGCGGTGACTCGTACGGGGCACGGCGTGTGCGCAGAGCGTCCATTGCGTCGCGCACCGTTACGCTCGCCGTATGCACACAAGGCGCACTCACCGCAGGACCCGTACCGGAGCCGGGGTCGCTCTGCTCGCCGCCGCCGCGCTGCTGATCCCGGGCTGCTCCCCGGGGAACGGCCCCAGTACGGCCAGCGCGGCGGAGGAGGAGACGGCGGCCCTCGCTCCCCTGCCCCGCTCCACACCCGCGTCCCTCACGCCCTACTACCGGCAGAAACCCGCCTGGCGTGACTGCGGAGCCCCCGGTTTCCAGTGCGCCACGTTGAAGGCCCCGCTCGACTACGCCGAACCGGCGGCCGGCGACGTCCGCCTCGCCCTCACCCGCAAGAAGGCCACGGGCCCCGGGAAGCGGCTGGGCTCCCTGCTGGTGAACCCCGGCGGCCCGGGCGGCTCGGCGGTCGGCTACGTCCAGGCGTACGCCGGGATCGGCTACCCGGCCGACGTGCGCGCCCGCTACGACGTGGTGGCCGTCGACCCGCGGGGCGTCGCGGGCAGCGACCCCGTCGCATGCCTGGACGGGCCCGGGATGGACCGGTACACGCGGACGGACATCACACCGGACGACACCGAGGAGACCGGCGCGCTGGTCGCGGCGTACAAGAGGTTCGCCGAGGGGTGCGGGGCGGACGCGCCGAAGCTGCTGCGTCACGTGTCGACCGTCGAGGCGGCCCGGGACATGGACATCGTCCGGGCCGCGCTGGGCGACGGGAAGCTGAACTACGTCGGGGCCTCGTACGGCACCTTCCTCGGCGCCACGTACGCCGGGCTGTTCCCGGACCGCGCGGGCCGTCTCGTCCTGGACGGCGCGATGGACCCCTCGCTGCCGGCGCGGCGGCTCAACCTCGAACAGGCCGAGGGCTTCGACACGGCGTTCACCGCCTTCGCCGAGGACTGCGTGCGGCGGAGCGACTGCCCGCTCGGCGGCCGGGGCACCGCGCCCGCGCG
The DNA here is from genome assembly GCF_040302425.1 of Streptomyces sp. NPDC126497. Classification (NCBI taxonomy): domain Bacteria; kingdom Bacillati; phylum Actinomycetota; class Actinomycetes; order Kitasatosporales; family Streptomycetaceae; genus Streptomyces; species Streptomyces sp. NPDC126497. The sequence continues at coordinate 24,453 of NZ_JBEORT010000057.1, read as the reverse complement.
GGCCGGCAAGAACCTCGCGGCGTTCTTCGGGAGGCTCGACGCCCGCCCGATCCCCACCGGTGACGCCGACGGCCGCAGGCTCACCGAGTCGCTGGCGACGATGGGCGTGATCGCCGCGATGTACGACGAGGGAGCCTGGCAGCAGCTGCGCGAGGCGCTGACGTCCGCGATGAAGGAGAACGACGGAGCCGGCCTCCTCCTCCTCTCCGACAGCTACTACGAACGCGACGCCAACGGCGACTACAGCAACCTGATGTTCGCCAACGCGGCCGTGAACTGCCTCGACCTCCCGCCCGCCTTCGACTCCCCGGCCGAGGTGCGGCGGGCGCTGCCCGCCTTCGAGAAGGCGTCCCCGGTGTTCGGCGAGGGCCTCGCCTGGGCCTCGCTGAACTGCGCGTACTGGCCGGTGCGGGCCACGGGCGAGGCACGGCGCATCGAGGCGAAGGGCGCGGCCCCGATCGTCGTCGTCGGCACCACCCGGGACCCGGCCACCCCGTACCGCTGGGCCGAGGGCCTGGCCGGCCAGCTCTCCTCGGCCCGCCTCCTCACCTACGAGGGCGACGGCCACACCGCCTACGGCCGGGGCAGCGCCTGCATCGACTCCACGATCAACGCCTATCTGCTCACCGGCACCCCGCCGAAGGACGGAAAGCGCTGCTCGTAGCCGCTACGACCACCCCCGGAGGCGTCCGCTCCGGCCCGCCTCCGGGGCCGGTGCGAAGCACCTCCGGAAACTGTGTAGACTTACCGACGTTGCTGATCGCACCATGGGTGCGCAGCGCGCCGCCTTAGCTCAGATGGCCAGAGCAACGCACTCGTAATGCGTAGGTCTCGGGTTCGAATCCCGAAGGCGGCTCTTCGAAGAAGGCCCAGCTCCTTACCCTTGAGCTGGGCCTTCTCCGTGTTGACCGGTGGAGTCGGGTGGGTACGGCGGGACCGGGTCCCCGGGCCGGCGCGGGGCGGACCCGGCCGGGGACCCGGTCCGGTGCGTCATCGCTCCGTGCGTTCGGGGGGCTGGTCGGGCGGGGTGCGGGACGACCCGGCCGCCAGGGCACGGAGTTCGTCCAGGTCGTACTCGGCCCGCTGGGGCCCCCCGTAGCGGGTCAGCTTTCCGCGGCTGGCCCACTTCCTGATGGTCGCGGGGGAGACGCCGACGGCGAGTGCGGCGAGTTCCGTGGGGACGGTGCGCGGTCCGGAGCGTCTGCCGGAGGAACCGCCGGTACTCATGAGCGGACTTCCGCGACGGCGAGCGGGCCCCTGTCGTTCCGCGCCGTCGCGGCACTCCGGCCGCCCATGTAGCGCAGCCATTCCTGCGGAGGAAGGGCATGACCGGCGTCACAGGCGACGTGCCGGGGGTGCTGGGCCGCGGCGTCCGCCTGCCTGATGACGTGGAGCGTGCTGTGGCAGTCCGTCTCGGGGCAGACGCCGATGGGCGTGCGCTGCGCGGGGGCCGGGCCGAGCACCGTCCTGCATGATTCGAGCAGCTGGCGGACCTCCTCGTCGAAGTCCGCGGCCGCCGGATGGGCGGCCAGCCACTCGATGTGACGGCTCAGGAAGTCGACCAGGGCGACGACTTCCCGTTGGCGGGGCCTGGAGGTACGCGCCTCGTCGACGACGAGCCGGGCCCATGAGGCGAGCGTCTCCGTCATGCGCGTGCGCAGGTCCATGGCCCTCTGGTCGAGGATGATGCCCTTCGCCGTCTTCGTGCCGCCGACCCGTACGCTCGGGCGGGGCGCCGTGGGAGTCAGGGCGTGGTCGCTCTCGCGGTAGGCGTCCAGCAGTTTGCGCAGGTCGGTGCGGAGTCGGTCGACACAGTTCGCGCAGAGTCGTGCGGCGGCGGAGGCCCGCCGGCCGGCTGTGCGGGGGGGTGCACAGCGGGAGGAGACGCAGGCGCGCGACGGCGACGTGCGTAGCGGCCGGCGGAATCGCTCGGCCGTGGGTGTGGTGTGATGCCCCGGCTTATCGATCGACATGAAGATCATTCCTGATATGTGGAGAGACGGATGCGTTCTCGTGAATCAGTGCCGTACTCATGGCTGTGCGGCTGACCTGCGATGTGCGTGGGCTGTGGCCGGTTGCACGAGGTGACGGAGTCACGGGACCGGCCGTACCGCCATTCTCGGTACGCGGGAGTCGGGCCATCAACAGGGCACAGGACAAGGGCATATCAGGGCTCTGTGCGGATGCTGCGCTTCCGCACAGACTTGCTCAGCAATTTGCAAAGTCGCCGCTCTGGCAAGGCAGTTGGGCGTGGCGCCGCACCCGGGCGCCGTTGCTAACCGGCCGACCGGCTTGTATTGTGAATTTGAAAAGGACGCATCAACCGGTATGTGAGACCGGTGTCTGTTGAGCGCACTTCCCGTGTGGAAGGTGTCGGAACCGTGAACGTTCTGATCGTCGACGGCAATGATAAGGCGGCCGCCATGCTTGATCGGGTTCTGGTCAGTCATGGCTACGACACACGGCGGGTCAGCACCGGGGGAGCGGCGCTGCAACAGCTTTCGGGTGTGACCCTCGTGCTGCTGGCCCTCGGCCTGCCGGACCTGGCGGGGCACGAGGTGTGCCGCCGCATCCGGGAGAACTCCAGCGTTCCGGTCATCGCGATGAGCGACGACGGCAGCGAACTGGACCGGGTGCTGGCCCTCCACATGGGGGCGGACGACATCGTGCGGAGGCCCGACGGCCACTACGAGTTGCTGGCCCGCATCCAGGCCGTCATGCGGCGCAGCACCTCCTGTCCCATGTGCGTCACGCGACGCGCGGCGCACCCGGACGCACCGGCCCGGGAGCCGGAGCACACGCCGCCGCCCACCGGGGCGGTGGTCGGCCAGGAGATCAGGGTGGGCGAGCTGTACCTGGACCCGGCCGCGCGCCTGGTCCTGCTGGGAGGAAGGGAAGTACGCCTCACCCGCAGGGAGTTCGACCTGCTGGCAGCCCTGGCGGCGAACCCGGGCGTGGTCCTGGAGCGCCGCGCCCTCATCGCGCGCGTATGGGGTGAGAACTGGTTCGGGTCCACCCGCACCATCGACGTCCATGTGGGTTCGCTCCGCGGGAAGCTCGGCCGTTCGGAGTGGATACAGACGGTGCGCGGCGTCGGGTACAAGCTGACCAACCCCGACTCCGGGGCGGAGTGAGACATGACGTCCCGGAGCCGGTGGCCGTGCGGCGGACGGGTTCGCTCCCCCGGCCGGTCCGAGCCGGCCGGGGCCGCCACCGTCCGTGCGGGGCCGTCCGCGCGCAGCACCGGGCTGCGCGCGACCGGCCCCCGGGGGCCGGTCGGCACCCGCTGCGCGGGCCGTGCCTCCACGACCGCGCCGCCGGTGGACCCGGTACCGTCCGCCACCGGGATTCCGCGGTGCCGGATCACGTCGGGGGGACCGGCAGGACGGTGCCGTTCACGCCGCCCGGCTGTCGAGTACGGTCACCTCGCAGCTGCCGACGAGGGATTCGGCCTGGTGGAAGGTGACGGTCAGCGCGTGCCGGCCGGGTGCCTCCTCGCGCGGCGGGGACGACGAGACGATGCACGGGGCGTCGAACTCGACGTACCTGCGGAACGTGGCCGCGCAGGAGACGAGGAGGCCGTCGGGACAGCCGACCGTGAGCAGCGCGGCCTGCCGCGCGGCCTCCATGAGGACCATTCCGGGCACGTGGTCGACGGGATGGTCGAACAGTATCGGGTGGGACGTCTCGGCTCGCAGCACCCACGTTCTCTTGCCGGGGGAACGACCGAGCACGACGTCGGACGGCCTGCTCCTGCCGGCCAGTTCGTGCGGCAGCGGCGCGGGCACCTCGCCGCGGGGAACAGCCCCGAAGCGAGGGCCCCGCAGCCGCCTGTATACGGAAGGACTCACACAGTTCGCGCTGCTCCTGCCGATGCCGATGGGCTCGCCCTCGCGGAAGGCGTTGATGGAGCAGGCGAAGGACGAGACGTTCGCCCCGCGCCGCACGACGTCGTGCAGCGATATCTCCAGAAGCACGTTGGCCGGCCGGTCCGTCAGCCGCATGCCGCTCTCCAGGATCGTGAACGCGTGCGTGGCGGTGAGGAACGGATGGGTGAGCGGGATGGCCAGCGTCTGGTGGGCCAGGAGCATGCACGCCTGGCGAATGGTTTCCGCAAAGATCATGGGGTCGTGCCAGCGGCCGGCCACCGGGCCGTAGTAGCTGTGCGCCCGTGACCACTGGGCGCCCACCTGGTGGACGCCGTCGTCGCCGTGCCTGACTCCCGTCACCAGCACTTCGGACACCGCCGAGCGATGGACGAGTGCGCGCGGGACGGTCTGCTGGAACAGCTCCGCGCCGCTTCGTCTTCGGGTGGGGTCTGGAAGAAGATAAGCCTGCCGACGTGCACTCATTCCTGGGATCTCCCTGTGAGGCGCACTACCAAACGAAGGAGGGCAGGCAGGACCAGAGGTGCCAAGTCATGCATCCCCCCATGGCATCGCGACAGAGCATACTAGGCGGCTGGTTTTTTTGGTGAAGACGCGTCAGGTCCCTAGAGTGCGGGCTCCGCGGGGTGTAAAACTTCGAAGAAAGTGCTGGATCCGTCCAGCGGTACGGGGTGGTGTAAGGGTAATGGCGACGAAGGTGCGACAGGAGCGGGCTGAAGCGACGCGGCAGGCGATCCTCGACGGAGCGGCGACCGTGTTCGACCGCCTGGGGTTCGGCAGCGCCAGCTTGTCCGACATCGCACTCCAATCCGGGGTCACCAAGGGGGCGCTGTACTTCCACTTCAAGTCCAAGGAATCCTTGGCCCATGCCCTGATACAGGAGCAGTTCGCGGCGGTGAACCCGGAGGAGGCCGCCGAGCAGCAGCTGGGTGTGCAGAACGTCATCGACCGCTCCCACTACCTGGCCCGCTCCCTGTGCCGTGAGGTGCGGGTCAGGGCGGGTGTGCGGCTGGTCCTGGAGCTCGGCCTGCTCGACCGCGGCGATCCCGGGCCGTACGAGGAGTGGATCGAGCAGTGCCGTGTGTCGCTGGCGTTCGGCCAGGGCCGGGGGGACGTGAAGCCCGAGATCGACACCTCCGACGTCGCCACCTACATGGTCGGCGCGTTCACGGGCATCCAGATCACCTCCGACGTCCGCACCCGGCGCGCCGACCTCCATGACCGGGTCACCGACATGTGGCGGTTCCTGCTGCCGGCGATCGTCCCGCCCCGGCGTCTGGGCCGGTTCGATCCGGAGGGTTCGCAGGCGCTGGAGTCCTGGGGGTGAGGGGCCGCTCCTGCCCGTCGGTCCCGGGTCAGGAGCGTTCGGCCCGGTCCTCTCCCCGCCCGCCCGTCGTCTCGCCGCGGGCGGGCGTCGTCCTGATCCGCCCCGGTGCGCCGACGTAGGCCAACTGCCACAGGTGACTGAGCCACTTCTCGACGTCCGACGGAGGAAGCCCGAGCCAGACGAGTGCCTCGACGCCGGACACCGCGGCTGTGACCACCGCCCGGGCCGACACGGACCGGGCGGCGGGCAGCTCGCCGTTCTTGCACGCCTCGTCCACCAGCAGCCACAGGCGGCTGAGCCACGCCAGGTAGAAGTTGTGGGCGTGGCCGTCGTCCGCCGTCCCGGCCTGCGGGAACTCCCGGGTGATGCGGACGCTCGCGCGCAGGAAGAGATCCTCGCGAAGGAGCCGGTTGAGGGTGTGCGTCACGTCGACGATCATCTGCAGGCAGGACGTCTCGCTGGCCCGCAGTCGTGCGAAGGTCTGTTCCGTCAGCTCCAGCCCGCGCAGTTGCACGGCGTCCGCCAGGGCGAGCTTCGTCGGGAAGTGGAAGAACAGGGCACCCTTGGTCAATCCCGCCGCGTGGCTGACGTCGGACAGTGTGGCCTTGGCGAATCCATGCGTCGCGAACTGTTCGGCGGCTGAGACCAGCAGGAGTTCCAAGGTGTGCTCAGATCGCGCGTGCTTGCCCATATTCGCCCTCGCATAGGCATGAACCAGCCGGCCCGGTCCTGCGGACGGCGCCACACCTCATTGCGCTCGTCGGAGAAACGCCGATGAGGTGAGGGACCTCGCTCGTCACCACGGTACGGGTACGTGGTCATGACGGTCTGCTTGTTACGTCGAAGTTAGAAACCGGTCGATCGGCTTGTCAATAGACTTGGCAGGAGATGGCCAAAATCGGCAATCACGCGCTTGAACTGCAAGAATTTGTCCGGTTGTCGAATGTGTCGTCGACGCTCTTTGTCATGGAATAGCACACTCCGCTTTTTACGGTCAATTCGTGGGCCCGGTGGGCGAGCAGTCGGCCGTTGCCTCACGGCGCTCGTACGTGTCACACTCTTCGCGGCCCTCCCCTGCCCGGACACCGGGAAAACCCCTGACGGGGCGTGGGGAGCGAGGCCCTCAGGGCGCCGGCGTTCCGCGGCGGCCCGTTCTCCACCCCGGTCGACGGCGCGTCACGCGCCGACCGGGTGTGTCCCGCCGCTTCGCGTTCCGCGCGGCGTCCCCCTCCGGTGGCATGCGCCCGCAGCCGCCACGCCTCCCCCTGCAACGAACGGTAAGGAGTGCTGTGTCCCGACGCCTGTTCACCTCGGAGTCCGTGACCGAGGGTCACCCCGACAAGATCGCCGACCAGATCAGCGACACCATCCTCGACGCGCTTCTACGGGACGACCCCCATTCCCGGGTCGCCGTGGAGACGCTGATCACGACCGGTCTGGTGCACGTCGCCGGAGAGGTCACCACCAAGGCCTACGCGCCGATCGCGCAGTTGGTGCGGGAGAAGGTGCTGGAGATCGGCTACGACTCGTCGCAGAAGGGGTTCGACGGAGCCTCCTGCGGTGTCTCGGTGTCGATCGGCGGGCAGTCGCCGGACATCGCCCAAGGCGTCGACACCGCCTACGAGTCGCGTGTCGGTGGTTCCCCCGCGGACGAGGACCGTGACGAGCTGGGCAAGCAGGGCGCCGGCGACCAGGGCCTGATGTTCGGGTACGCCTGCGACGAGACGCCCGAGTTGATGCCGTTGCCGATCCAGCTCGCCCACCGGCTCTCGTACCGCCTGTCCGAGGTCCGCAGGAACGGCACCGTCCCCTACCTCCGTCCCGACGGCAAGACGCAGGTCACCATCGAGTACGACGGCGACCGGGCGGTCCGTCTCGACACCGTCGTGGTCTCCTCGCAGCACGCGAGCGACATCGACCTCGACTCCCTGCTCGCACCGGACATCCGCCAGTACGTGGTGGAGCCGGAACTGAAGGCGCTGCTGGACGACGGGATCAAGCTGGAGACCGAGGGGTACCGCCTGCTCGTCAACCCGACCGGCCGCTTCGAGATCGGCGGCCCGATGGGCGACGCGGGCCTGACGGGCCGCAAGATCATCATCGACACGTACGGCGGGATGGCCCGCCACGGCGGCGGGGCGTTCTCCGGCAAGGACCCCTCCAAGGTGGACCGGTCGGCGGCCTACGCGATGCGCTGGGTCGCCAAGAACGTCGTCGCGGCCGGCCTGGCGTCCCGGTGCGAGGCGCAGGTCGCGTACGCGATCGGCAAGGCCGAGCCGGTCGGGCTCTTCATCGAGACCTTCGGCACGGCGACCGTCGGCACCGACAGGATCGAGCAGGCCGTCGCCGAGGTCTTCGACCTGCGCCCGGCCGCGATCATCCGCGACCTCGACCTGCTCCGCCCGATCTACGCGCAGACCGCCGCCTACGGCCACTTCGGCCGCGAGCTCCCCGACTTCACGTGGGAGCGCACGGACCGCGCGACCGCGCTGCGCCGGGCCGCGGGCCTGTAGGCACCGACCACCAGTCGTGAGGGATGTGACCGCCATGGAAATGGCCATCACCGGTTCGCTGGCGTCCGACCACTTGATGGTCTTCCCGGGACGCTTCGCCGACCAGCTTCTGGCAGGGAGTCTTGACCGCGTGTCGCTCTCCTTCCTCGCCGACCACCTCGACGTGAGGAGGGGCGGCGTCGGGGCGAACATCGCCTTCGGGCTGGGGCTGCTCGGACTGCGCCCCGTGCTCGTGGCTTCGGCCGGCGTGGACTTCGCCGAGTACGACGCGTGGCTGCGCGCGGCGGGCGTGGACACCTCGTGGGTGCGTGTGAGCGAGACCCTGCACACCGCTCGGTTCGTGTGCACCACCGACGCCGACCAGAACCAGATCGCCACCTTCTACGCCGGAGCGATGGCCGAGGCCCGGCACATCGACCTGCGCCGGGTGGCGCGCGAAGCGGCGCCGCTCGCAATGGTGCTCGTCGGCGCCGACGATCCCCAGGCCATGCTGCGGCACACCGCCGCCGCCCATGAACTGGGCATCCCCGTGGCGGCCGATCCCTCCCAGCAGCTGGCGCGGCTGGAGAAGGACGAGGTCCGCCTCCTGACGGACGGCGCCCGCCTCCTGTTCACCAACGAGTACGAGGCCGCGCTGCTGCAGGAACGCACGGGCTGGACCAGCCGGCAGGTGCTGGCGCGCGTCGGCACCTGGATCACCACCCATGGCGCCGACGGCGTGCTGCTGTCCCGCGCCGGGGAGACTCCGGTGAAGGTGCCGGCCGTCCCCACGGAACACGTCGTCGACCCGACGGGCGCCGGCGACGCGTTCCGCGCCGGGTTCCTCGCGGGCGTCGCCGCAGGACGGTCCCCGGTGCGCGCGGCCCAGCTCGGCTGCGCCGTGGCGACCACGGTCCTGGAGTCCGTCGGAACACAGGAGTACAAAATCGTCGCCGCGGACCTGGTGGGCCGCGTGGCGCACGCCTACGGTCCCGAGGCCGCCGGCGACCTCGAGTCGAGTCCGGTGTTCGCGGGATGACCGGGAAGGCCGACGGAGGGCTGCGCGCGGCGCTCGCGCGCCCCACGCCCACGTTCTCGTTCGAGTTCTTCCCGCCGAAGACGGAAGCCGGTGGCCGCGCGCTGTGGGACGCGATCCGCCGGATCGAACCACTGGCCCCGGACTTCGTGTCGATCACCTACGGGGCGGGGGGCACGTCGCGCGACCGCACGGTGGAGGTCATCGAACGCGTCGCCGCCGAGACCACCCTGCGGCCCGTGGCGCACCTCACGGCGGTCGGGCACTCCGCGGGCGAACTGCGCCGCGTCATCGGACAGTACGCGGACGCCGGTGTGCGCGACGTGCTGGCGGTGCGCGGCGATCCCCCGGGAGATCCGCGGGGTGTCTGGTCCGCGCATCCCCAGGGCTTCACCCACGCCTACGAACTGGTCGAACTCATCCGGTCGCTGGGGGACTTCACCATCGGGGTGGCGGCCTTTCCCGAACGCCACCCGAGGTCGCCCGACTGGGACTCCGACATCCGGCACTTCGTGGCCAAGTGCCGGGCGGGGGCCGACTACGCCATCACCCAGATGTTCTTCGACGTCGAGGACTACCTGCGGCTGCGGGACCGGGTGACCGCGGCGGGCTGCGACACCCCGATCATTCCGGAGATCATGCCCGCCACCGACGTACGCCAGATCAGCCGGTTCGCGCAGCTGAGCGGCTGTGCCTTCCCCGAGGACCTGGCGCACGCCCTGGAGACCGCCCGCGACGATCCGGCGGCCGGTCACCGGATCGGGGTGGAGTACGCCACCGCCATGGCGGAGCGGCTGCTCGCCGAGGGGGCGCCGGGGCTGCACTACATCACCCTCAACCGCTCCACCGCGGCCATGGACATCCACCGCAACATCGCGCCGTCGTGGACCGCGCACCCGTCCGGAGCCGGTCGTGGCGCCGTGCCGGCGTGACCGGCTCCGGACGGCCCCCGGTCAGACCTCGGCCTCCAGCAACCTGCCGAGCAGGGAACGCAGTTCGTCCTCGCCGTCGGCACCGAGAGCCTCCCGGGTGTCCGACTGCATGCGCTCCCCCGCCTCGTACAGGGAGGGCCTCAGTGCCCGGCCGCGGTCGGTGAGCTCCAGGGCGTAGCGGCGGCGGTCGTGCGGGTCCTTCCCGCGGGACACCATCCCCGCCTGCACCAGCTCGTCGACCACCTCGGCGGCGGCGGGCTCGGTGATCGCCAGGTGCTGCGCCAGCCGCTGCTGCGGGCAGGGGCCGAGCTCGTCGATCGCGGTCAGCGGGCCGAAGTGCCTGACCCGCAGGCCGAGGCCGCCGAGGAGGGCGTCGAAGGTGCGCCGCTGGTTGAGGTGGGCCTGGGTGACGAGGTATTCGATGCTCTGGGTCGCGGGCTGCTCCGTCGCGGGCAGCAGCCTGCTGAGGAGCGTGGTCAGCCGCTGCTGCTCGTGAGGCGTCAGAGCCGCGGCGATCCGCGCGTTCCGGCGGGCCATGGCCTCGCGCATCTCGTCGAGCGCGGCGCGTCCGGCATCGGTCAGCGACAGGACGTACGACCGGCGGTTGGCCGGGTTCCTGGTCCGGGACACATGACCGGACTCCTCCAGCCGGTCGATGAGCCGGACCATGACGGTCCTGTTGATGCCCAGACGCTCGGCGAGGTCCTTCTGCGAGCGGGCGTCCCCGTCCGCCAGCACGTCCAGGAGGACGAAGTCGCGCGACTGCGGGGCGTCGTCCATCGCGTCGACGGCGAACCGGGAGAACACCCGGCGCAGCAGGTCGCCGAAGTACCCGTGCGTCGGGGTCCGCGCGATCCGGTCCTGGGCCTCCTCCGGCTTGATGACGCTCACCCTGCTGCCTCGATTCTGGTCGGCGCCTTGTCAGCCTCTCAGTCTATCAAAGGGTGATAGTTGGGTGTGTGATTAATTGGGATGTAGACAGTTTGGTTGGTGCACTGTACCTTCGCCTAGGTAACTGGGAAGGCCGGGGGAGTGGGCGTCTGGCCTCATCGAAAAAGTGGAGGAGTCCATGACTCTGAGTGAAGAACCCGAAGTGATCTCACGGGCGGGGGCCCCGTCCGGGGACGAGCCCAAACTGGGCCTCGCCCTGCTGGTCATCGCCTCGGCCCAGCTCATGCTCGTGCTGGACGCGACCATCGTCGGCGTCGCCCTGCCGAGCATCCAGAACTCCCTCGACCTCGCGGCCGGGGACCTGAGCTGGGTGATGAGCGCGTACCTGCTCACCTTCGGCGGTCTGCTGCTCGTCGGCGGACGGTCGGGCGACCTCTTCGGCCGGCGGAAGGTCTTCTCCATCGGCCTGGTCATCTTCACGATCGCCTCGCTGATCGGCGGCCTGGCCACGACCGGGGCGGTGCTGATCGGGGCGCGTGCCCTGCAGGGCGTGGGCGCCGCGCTGACCGCGCCCACCGCGCTGTCCCTGCTGGCCTCCACCTTCCCGGCGGGGCCGGCGCGCAACAAGGCGATGGGGGTGTACGGCGCGGTCGGCGGGCTCGGCTCCGTCGTCGGCCTGATGCTCGGCGGTCTGCTGACCGAGTACCTGAGCTGGCGCTGGGTGCTGTACGTCAACATCCCGATCGCGTTGCTGGTGCTGTTCGGCGTCTCCGTGCTGAGGGAGGGCGAGCGCGAGAAGGGCGGCATCGACCTGCCCGGCGCGATCGCCGTCACGCTGGGCCTCGGTGCGCTGATCTTCGGCATCAACGAGGCGGACACGGAGGGCTGGACGAGCGGGCGCACCATCGGGCTGCTCGCCGTCGCGGTCGTGCTGCTGATCGTGTTCCTCGTCATCCAGCGTCGCAGCAGCTCCGCGATGCTGCCGGGACGGATCTTCCAGGACCGGGGCAGGATCGGCGCGATCACCGTGATGCTGCTGGTGGGTGGGGGAATGGCCGCCACCTTCTACTTCCTCACCCTGTACATGCAGGTGGTGAAGGGCTACACCCCGATGGAGTGCGCCATGGCCTACCTTCCGTTCGCGATCGGCATGGTGATCTCGGCGGGCGGAGTCGGCCCGCAGCTGCTGGCCAAGATGTCGGAGCGCTCGGTGGCGCTGCTGGGGCTCGGTCTCGCCACCCTCGGCACCTTCTGGTTCGCCGCGCTCGAACCGACCACCAACGCCTGGGCCGTGCTGCTGCCCGCGCAGCTGGTCGCGGGCTTCGGCCTGGGCCTGTCCTTCGTCACCGCGACGATCGTCGGGGTGCGCGGGGTGGCTCCCCAGGACACGGGCATCGCCGCGGGTCTGATCAACACGGGGCAGCAGGTCGGTGGCGCGCTGGGTCTGTCCGTGCTGGCCGCGGTCGCCCTGGCGACGCTCGACGACGGTGAGCAGACGCCCGCGCTGCTGACCGACTCCTACACCGTCGGACTCATCGGCGCCGCGCTGCTCTACCTGGTCTCCGCGATCGCCTGGGCCGTGTGCGTCAAGCCGGCGGAACGGCAGCCGCAGCCGGCGTGAGCCGTCGCGGCCGGAACGCGTGAGCCGCCCAGTTGAATCCGCCAGCGGTGCGTCGGCACCCTGCACGGGCCAGTTGGGCGGCTCACCGCATTCCGGCGACCGGACCGCAATGCCCTGACGGCGTTGCTGCAAAAGAGCCTTGACGCTCATTCCTGAATCTGTCACGCTTCTGGTGGGGGACGAGCTGTGCCCATGTCCGGGCGGCTCCCGTTTGACTCCTCCCTCCGGCCGACACGTCACGGCCCTTTTCTTTACCGCAGTGTTTCCTGAATGATTCCGATCATTTCACCGAGCCTTAGCCGGGTCGTTTTCCCGCAGCTGTGCCGAATCGACTTCCGGCAGCTCGGCGGACGGAAACGCATTCCTTCCACCTTCGGGCCGCCGCCGGGCCCCACCCACGCGTGGTCCCGGCCGCGCAGGCGCCCGTCACCACCTCGGCACGACCCGGAGTCGTACCGGTACCGGCACTGAGAGAGGACAGATCACATGTCAGAGAACCACGACGGCGGCGTCCCGGACCTCGAGCTCTGGCGGATGGCCGACCTGGTCACCCCCATGTCCGTGCGGGTGGCCGCGACCTTCCGGGTGGGTGACCACATCGCCGCCGGCCGGAAGACGTCGGAGGCCATAGCCGAGGCGGCCGAGCTGGACGCCGTCGCCCTGGACTGCGTTCTGAAGCACCTGGTGACGGTGGGACTGCTGAGCAACGACGGCGAGGGGTACGAGCTGACGGACAAGGGCCAGGCCCTGCGCTCTGACCACCCCGGCCCGCAGCGCGCCCTGATCGACCTCGAGGGCGCCATCGGCCGCGCCGACCTGAGCTTCGTCGAGCTGGCGCACGTGGTGCGCACCGGTCAGCCGTCCCACCCCGTCCGCTACGGCGTCCCCTTCTGGGACGAGCTCGCCTCGAACAAGGCGCTCGCCGAGTCCTTCAACTCCCTGATGGCCGGGAACATCGGGGAGGACGCCGACAAGATCGCCACGGCCTACGACTGGTCGAAGTTCTCGCACCTCGTCGACCTCGGCGGCGGAAACGGCGTGCTGCTCAGCGCCCTGCTCAAGGCGCACCCCACGCTGCGCGGCTCGGTCCTCGACCTGCCCGGGACCGTGGAGCGCGCCGAGAAGTACCTGGCGGCCGCCGGCCTCGCCGACCGCGCCACCGTGCTCGGCGGCAGCTTCTTCGACCCGCTGCCCGAGGCCGACGCCTACGTGCTCTCCTCCGTCATCCACGACTGGGACGACGAGTCCTCCGTCGCGATCCTCAAGCGCTGCGCCGAGGCGGCGGGCGAGAACGGCAGGGTCTTCGTCATCGAGGAGACCGGGGTGGACGGCCAGTCGCCCGACACCGGCATGAACGTGCGGATGCTCGCCTACTACGGCGGCAAGGAGCGCACGCTGGACGACAACATCGAACTGGCCCGCGCCGCGGGCCTGTCGGTCGTCGAGGTGCACCAGGCCCCCGGACGGGTGGCCACCCGGTCGGTGATCGAGCTCCGCGTGGCCTGAGGCGGAGAGGCCGACCGCGCGGGCCGGGGACGACGAACCGGCCGCCCCGCGCGGCCGGAAACGACGTGCCCAGTTCCGGAACGGCCGTGCGCAATGCCGGCCGTTCCGCCTTTCCCGGGTTCCTTTCCCCGGCGGGCCGCGTCATTCCCACAGGCCGCGCGCACATCAGTCAGACCCGCCATTACTTCCATGGGAGTGAAGTCGATGTCCATTTCTGCTGCCCGTATCTCAGGGAAATGGGAGGGGACGGTCTCGCACGACGGCGAAGTGGACGACTACGCTGTCGTCTTCGAAGAAGACGGATCGCTGGCCGTCATCACGAAGAAAAGCGGCGGTTCCGGTACGTGGACCGCGACGGGTGACGACACCCTTGAATTCTCCTTCCGTGAAGTATTCAATTCGGATGTCGGGCAGATCAGTCCGAACGGTCATCGCGCCGCCTACATCCAGATCGACATCACGGCGGAGCTGTCCGGAACGACGTTCACGGGCGCCGGCAAGGCGGTCGTCCACGGCCCCGACGGGGTGGTGATCTACGCCACCGACGCGCAGACGACCGCCCGGCTGGTGTCATGACGGACGCGTCGGCCGCCGAACTCGACGCACGGATCGCCCGCCTGGCCGACCGCGCGGCCCTGGGCGACCTCGCCGAGCGGTACCTGGCCTCGCTCGACGAGGGGACGTTCGACGACGCGTGGGCCCGTTCCTTCTTCACGGAGGACGTCGAGCTCACCTTCCCGGTGGGCAGCCATCGAGGGCGCGCCGGGGTCGCCGCGTTCACCAGGGAGATCATGGAGCGCTGGGACGGCACGCACCACCACGGCTCTCCCCCGCTGGTCGAGCTCGACGGAGACCGGGCGACCGTGGCGTGGAGCCTGATCGCCTCCCATCTGCACTTCGACTCCCCCCGGCCGCCGGCGGCTTCGCGCTACTTCCAACTGGGCGGCCGGTTCGACACGTCCGTCCGACGCACCCCGGCCGGCTGGCGCTTCGCGCGCATGCGGCTGCGGATCACCTGGAGCACCGGTCCCGCCTCCGCGGCCGTGACATCGGTCGACGAGGGGACGCTCGGCACGGGCGCACTCCTCGACGGTCGCGGGGCGGGGGATTCCGGTTCGTACACAGACACTCATCTGGAGGGCAGTACGGCATGATCAGCGCAGAGAAGCAGCGTGAAGTGATCGAGCGGATCTACAGCGAGGGACTCAACGACGGAGACCTCACCGCCGCCGACCGCTACCTGACCCCCGACTTCCGCAACAACGGAAGCCACGACGACTCGATGAGCGGGCCCGAGGCGTTCAAGCACACGATCAAGATCCAGCGCAGCGCCTTCAGCGACATCAAGTACGAGATCCTCGACTTCATGTCGGACGGCGACAAGGCGGCCATCCGCTGGGTGATGCACGGCCGGCACACCGGCCCCTTCATCGGGATTCCGGCGACCGGTCTCCAGGTCGAGCACCACGGGATGATCTTCTTCCGGTTCGAGGGGGAGAAGGTCGCCGAACGGTGGGGCATCGTCGACAACTTCTCCCTCCAGCGCTTCCTGAAGTCCGGTGGCAAGCCGGCCGGCCCCCTCACCCCGGGCGGTCCCGGCGGGAAGCCCGCCGCCTGACGGCCACCGCGACTCGGCCGCCGGCGCCGGGCGGCCGCCCGGCCCTCTCCGGCCCGGCGGCAGCCCGGCGCCTCGCGTGCGGGCGACGAACCCCGAACACCTGCACAAGGAGGCAACCATGCCGGTCCCCAGGGGAGTGGCACGTTTCAATCGCCGGGTGGCGAACCGTTTCGTGGGCCCCGTCCTCAGTCGTATGCCCGGCTTCGGCAGGATCCACCACCGCGGCAGGAAGTCGGGGCGCCTGTACAGCACCCCGGTGAAGCTGTTCCGGCGCGGCCAGGACATCGTCGTGACGCTGCCCTACGGGCCCGGGTCGGACTGGGTCAAGAACGTGCTGGCGGCGGGGGGCTGCGAGATCACCACGCGCGGACACCGGATATACGTGGACAACCCGGTCGTGTTCACGGACGACGGCCGTACCGAGATGCCGGCGCTCACCCGGGCCATCCTGTCGCGGGTCGGGGCCACGGAGTTCCTCGCCCTCACCCCGGCGAGCGCGTCCGTCCGGACGAAGGGCTGAGGGGGAGCCGTGCCCGTGTCATCGACTCCCTCCGAGCCCGTACGCGTGGTGGTCGTCGTCGGATCCGCCCGCGACGGGCGGCTCGCCCCCGACATCGCACGGTGGCTGGCGGACCGGACCGACAGGCGTGACGACCTGGTCACCGACGTGGTCGACCTGGCGGACACACCGCTGCCGGCGAGCCTCGTCCCGGACGCCCCGCAGACGGTCGCGCTCCGCCCCCGGCTGGCCGCCGCCGACGCGTTCGTCTTCATCGTCCCCGAGTACAACCGCAGCATTCCCGGACCCCTGAAGACCCTCATCGACTCCTTCAACGCGGAGTGGGAGGCCAAGCCGGTCGCCTTCGTCGGCTACGGCCTGGGCCTGGCCGGCGGAGTGCGGGCGGTCGAGCACCTGCGTCAGGTCTTCGCCGAGTTCCACTGCGTCGGGGTGAAGGACACCGTCAGCTTCCCGCGGGTCCTGGAGCACTACGACGCCGAGGGCCGCTTCCCGGCCGACGCCGAGGCAGCCGCCGCCGCAGCCAAGGTCATGCTCGACCAACTCGTCTGGTGGGGCCGGGTGCTGCGCGACGCCAAGAGGCAGGGCCCCTACGGGGCCTGATCCGATCGGTGAGGTCCAAAGAGGGCCTGCCGCCACCACCCAAGCAGGAGTACCGATGGTCATAGCCGCTGCCGCGAGCAGTCCGCTTCCTCACCTGCTCATCGCCATCCCCGTGGTGATCCTGGCTTCCGGGCTGGGCGCATGGGCGGTGCGCAGGTTCGGCCAGCCCGCCGTCGTCGGAGAGATAGCCGTCGGAATCTGTCTCGGCCCGTCGCTCCTCGGCCTGGTCTGGCCCGACATGCAGCACCGCCTCTTCCCCGCCGACGTCCTTCCCTTCGTGGGCGCCCTCGGTGATCTGGGACTGCTCGCGTTCATGTTCCTGGTCGGCCTCGCCCTCAACCTCGGGCTCCTGCGGGGGCACAGCCGCACGGCGGTCGCCGTCAGCCAGATGAGCATCGCCCTGCCGTTGGTGCTGGGCGCGGCGCTCGCGCTCGGAATGTACGGGACCTTCGCGCCCGCGGGCGTGGACAAACTGCCGTTCGTGCTGTTCGTCGCCGTCTCCATGAGCATCACGGCCTTTCCGGTGCTCGCCCGCATCCTGACCGAACGGGACCTCTACCGCACGCGGACGGGCGCGGTGGCGATGGCGTGCGCCGCGGTGGACGACGTGACGGCGTGGTGCCTGCTGGCCGTGGTCGTGGCCGTGACCGGCAGCAGTTCCCCGGCGGCGGCCCTCGTGACCGTCGGACTGTCGGTCGCCTACATGGTCTTCATGCTGTACGTGGTGCGCCCCCTGCTCGTCCGCTGGGTCGCCCGCGCCGAGCGGAAGTGGTCGGACGGCGCGGTGCTGGTCGTGCTCTTCAGCGGCCTGTGCCTGTCCGCGCTGGCGACGGAGGAGATCGGGGTGCACGCGCTGTTCGGCGCGTTCGTGTTCGGCACGATGGTGCCGCGGGACCACCCGGTGGTCGAGCGGGCGGCCGCCCGGCTCCAGGCGGTGGCGGTCCCGATCCTGCTGCCCCTCTTCTTCGTCAGCACCGGTCTGAAGACGGACCTGGCGCTGCTGGTCCGCTCGGGTGAGCAGTGGCTGTGGGGCCTCGCGGTCATGGCGTTGGCGGTGATCGGCAAGTGGGGCGGCGGCAGCGTGGCGGCCCGGCTCGCCGGCCAGCGCTGGCGCGAATCCCTGGCCATCGGTGTCCTGATGAACTGCCGCGGGCTCACGGAACTGGTGGTGCTCAACATCGGACTGAGCCTCGGGGTCATCGGCACGGACCTGTTCACCATCCTGGTCGTGATGGCGCTGGCGACCACCGCCATGACCGGTCCGCTGCTGACCCGGATCCTCGGGGCCCGGCCCGAACCCGGGGCCGAGGCCGCTCCCGCCGCCGACGGGGCCGCACGTCCGGCCCGCTCCAAGGAACCGGCCGAGACCGCCTAGCGGGTCCCGCCCCGGCCTCCCGGAGGCGTCTTGGGGAAGCCGACGGAACCCGAGATTAATTGGCAAGTTGATGGTTTGGGTGAGTGACGATACCCTGGGTGTCACGGTCGGTGGAAGTAGGGAGACAGCTGTGAGTCACCAGTACAAGCTCGACATGACGATGATGTTCGCCATCCACGATGCCCTGCGCCGGGAACTGGAGCGGATCGCACGGATCACGGCCCGGACCGACGAGGACCCCAGGCACGTCCTGAGCACGGCCGTCGGATGGGAGCTCTTCAAGAAGTTCCTCCAGGTCCATCACAGGTCCGAGGACGCGACCGTCTGGCCCGTCATGCAGCGGGAGCTGGCCGGCCGTCCCGACGACCTCGCCCTGCTCGACGCGATGGAGGCCGAGCACGCGGTCATAGACCCGTTGCTCGACGACATCGACGCGGCCCTCGCCGATCGCGAATCGGGCCTCGAGCGGCTGGGCGGACTGGTCGACGCCCTCCACACCGGGCTGTCCGGTCACCTCAAGCACGAGGAGACCGATGCGCTGCAGCTGATGGACATGACCATGACGCAGGAGGAGTGGATGACCTTCAGCGCCACCCAGCGCGACGGCATCGGCGACTACGCGTACCGCTACCTGCCCTGGATCCTCGACGAGATGGACGCGGCCCGCGCCGCGTCCATCCTCGCGCACATCCCCGACCCGCTGCGGGCGGCGTACGAAGCCGAGTGGCGGGAGTCGTACGCGTCGCTGGACCTCTGGGGCGCGAGGAACGGCACGGCCGCGGCCTGAGCGGACCCCCGCGGCGACCGCGGGCAGAGACGGAACCGGTGTGCGGACGAACGTCCGCACACCGGTCGCGTATCCAAGGGGGAGGTACGGCGGTGCCGGGCGAGCCGGAGGACAGGCGTGAGACGGTCGTACGGCATCCGCCGGACGTCCCGGGCGCGATTCCCGACGCACTCTCGGGATTCGTGGCCTACCTGGTCCGCCGGGTGCACGCCCGGTTCTCCGCCTCCACGACGGAGCGGGACGCCGACGCACGCGACTACCTCGTGCTGGACGCCCTGGCCACCCGGGACTGGCTGTCCCAGCTCGAACTCGCCGACCGGCTCGGCATCAACCGCACCATCATGGTCGCGGTCGTCGACGCCCTGGAGCAGCGCGGTGAGCTCGCCCGCACCCGCAATCCCTGCAACAGGCGTTCACACGTCCTCTCCCTCACCCCCCAGGGCCGCCGGACCCTTGCCGTCCGGCGCCGCGCGGTGGCCGAGCGGGAGCGGCGGCTCACCGCGGCCCTGAGCCCGGCCGAGCACACCAGGCTGGAGGTACTGCTGTCCCGGATGCTGCCGGGAACGGAGCCGCTCCTCACCCGGGGCCCGGAGTACCTCGTCGCACAGGTCCACCACCGGCTGCGCCGGCTCGGCGACGAGAAGCTGGCGGACACCGGGCTGCGGATCCGGCACTACGGGCCGCTGCGCGGACTGCGGGAACTCGGGCCGTGCGCCCAGCAGCGGCTGGCCGGACACCTCGCGATCACCGGGCCCGCCGCGTCGCAGCTCGTCCGGGAACTGGTGGAGTGCGGGTCCGTGCGCCGGGGACGGGACCCCCACGACCGCCGCCGCTACGCACTGGAACTCACGGAGCCGGGACACGAGCACCTGGCGGTGGTGACGAACGCCGTGCACGTGCTGGAGGCGGAGATCGCCGAACTGCTCGGCCCCGGCGGCGCGGACGAGCTGCGCCCGCTCCTGTCGCGTCTGCTGGATCCCGCCGCACCCGCGGTGTGAGCGGACCGCCGGAACGGCCGCCACCCCCCCCGGGATCCCACGAGCCGGCTCCGCCGCACCCGGCACGGGCGCCGCCGCCCCGCCCTTCCGGCCCCGGCCGTCCCCCGGGCTCCGGCCGCGAACGGCGTACGCGCAGTCCGTTCCCGCCCGGGCCACGTATCGCCTCCGTCCGGTCCGCACGGACAACCGGATCACCGCGCAGCCGGCAGCCCCGGGCCCCTGCGCTTCGTCATGCGCAAGCGAGCGTCCAATCGGCGAGGAGATGCCCATGAACGTGCAGTCGGTACCGCGGACGAAGGAGGACGGGACCCCACGGGCGCCGGCCCTGCCCTCCCTCACCGGTCTGCGGTTCTTCGCCGCCATGGCGGTGTTCCTCTACCACGTGACCACCCCGCAGCTCACGCCGTTCGGCGGCGGGACCGCGCAGGAGGCGGGCCGCCTGCTCGGCGTGGCGGGCGGGCTCGGGGTCGCGTTCTTCTTCATCCTCAGCGGCTTCATCCTCACCTGGTCCGCCCGCCCGGACGACGCGCCCCGCCGCTTCCTGCGCCGCCGGCTGGTCAAGCTCTACCCCAACCACCTCGTCACGTTCGTCCTGGCCCTGGTGGTCTTCGCCGGCGCCACCGGCTGGGAGAAGTGGCTGCCGAACATCCTCCTCGTGCAGACGTGGTCGTGGGATCCGGCCGTCTCCTTCGGCGTCAACGGGCCGAGCTGGTCGCTGGGGTGCGAGCTCGTCTTCTACCTCTGCTTCCCCCTGCTGTACCGCTGGATCCGCAGGATCGACCCCAAGTACCTCTGGGCGTGGGCCGGCGGGTTCACGGCCGCGGTCATGGCGCTCCCCGCGTTCGCCTACGCCGCGCTGGCGGGCGGTCCGCCGATGCCGGGCCTGCCGGTCAACGCGGTGCAGAGCTGGTTCGTCTACCAGCTGCCGCCCGTGCGGATGCTGGAGTTCGTGCTCGGCATGCTGCTGGCCCGGATCGTGCTCACGGACCGCTGGATCGGTGTGCGCATCCACCACGCGCTCGTCCTCTGCGCCGTCGGCTACGTGGCAGCCCTCAACGTGCCCTTCCTCTACACCCTCTCCGCGACCTGGGCGATCCCCGTCGGCCTGCTGATCCCCGCGGTCGCCGTCGCCGACGTCAAGGGGCGCAGGTCCCCCTTCCGGGGCCGGGTGATGACATGGCTCGGCGAAGTGTCCTTCGCCTTCTACCTGCTGCAGGCCTCGGTGCTCACCGGCGGCGCCACCCACCTGGCGGACCACAGGCCCTTCGGCTGGGCGACCGCCCTCGGCCTCTGCCTGCTGGCCTGGGTCCTGACCCTGGCGCTGGCCCACGCGCTGTACCTGTGCGTCGAACGGCCGACGATGAAGCACTGGAGCAGGCCGCGGGCCGCCGGCCGCCACGGCGCCCGGACCGCCCCGCCCGTCCAGGACGCCGCCGTCGACCGCATCGGCACCAACTGACCCCTCCTCACGACCACCCGGCCCGGTTCGCCGTCCCAGGAGGACCGGGCCTTTCCACCCGTGCACCGACAGCCGACCAAGGATGTGGACATGTCTGATTCCGTCAACCCCGCTCAGGACACCGGTGCCGCCGCCGAGGAGCGCCCCCACCCGGCCCGTATCTACGACTTCTACCTGGGCGGGAGCGACAACCTCCCGGTCGACCGCGCGGCGGCCGAGGGATTCGTGAAGCTGATGCCGGGCAGTCCGGTGGGCGCCCGGGCCAACCGCCGCGTCCTGAACCGGGCCGTGCGCTACGCCACCCGCAACGGCGTCCGCCAGTTCCTGGACGTGGGCAGCGGCATCCCGTCGGCGCAGGCCACCCACGAGGTCGCACCCGACGCCCGCGTCGTCTACGTCGACAACGACCCGGTGGTGGCCGAGTACGCGCACCGGATCCTCGGCGGCGCCACGGACGGCCGGACGGCCTTCGTCACCGAGGACTTCCGCCACCCGGACGCCATCCTCGCGGCCCCCGAGACCAAGGAGCTGCTCGACCTGTCGCAGCCGGTGGGCGTGATCTTCGGCGCGCTGCTGCACTTCATCCTGGACGAGGAGGACCCGTACGCCCTGGTCGAGCGCTACAAGGAGGCGCTGGCCCCCGGCAGCATGGTGCTCCTCACGCACTCCAGCCCCGACTACGTGTCGCCCGAGGTCAGGGTCATCGTCGACGAGGTCTACACCAAGCTGCGCGTCCCCCTCGCCCAGCGCTCCCGCGAGGAGATCGAGCGGTTCCTCGCCACCCCCGGCTGGACGGTGGTCGCCCCCGGAGTGGTCTCCACCAACGAGTGGGAGACCGACCAGGAGCGGGCGACCGACGACGACCGCGCCACCACGCGCGAGGACGCCGCGGGCTACGCCGCCGTCGCCACGAAGAGCTGACGCCGCCCATCGACCGCACCCGACGACGGGAGACACCTCATGGCCACGAAGACGGCCGCAAGCACCACGGAGATCCCCAAGAAGGCGATGTACGACGTCATCATCCTGGGAACCGGGCTGGCCGGCTCGGTGGCGGGGACGATCATGGCCCGGCACGGCGCCAAGGTCCTGCTCATCGACGCGACGTCCCACCCGCGCTTCGCGGTGGGTGAGTCCATGACACCGCAGCTGGTGGAATGGATCCACATCCTGGCCGAGCGCCACCGCATACCCGAGCTCAAGAGCCTGTCCAGCATCAACGCCAGCACCCGCGACATCGCGCCCACGTTCGGCACGAAGGCCCACTTCGGCTTCATGAAGCACGAGCCCGGCCGGGAGCCCGACCCGAGGGAGGCGACGCAGCTCGCCCTGCCGAAGATCTTCCTGCACAACAGTCACATGTTCCGGCAGGACAGCGACGCCTTCATGTTCTACACCGCCGTCAAGTACGGTTGCGCGGCGAAGCAGAACTGGCGCGCCGCCGACGTCGACTTCGACGACGACGGGGTGACCGTCACGGGACAGAACGGCGAGGCCTTCCGCGGCAAGTACCTGATCGACGCGAGCGGTTTCCGCTCGCCGCTCGCGGAGAAGTTCGGACTGCGCGAGAAGCCGGCCCGCTTCAAGCACCACTCGCGCTCGATGTTCACGCACTACGTCGGGATCAAGCCCTTCGACGACGTGAGCGGACATCCCAAGGCGCTCCGTCCCCCCGCCGACTGGCACACCGGGACGATGCACCACCTCATCGAGCGGGGCTGGTTCTGGATCATCCCCTTCGACAACCACAAGAAGTCGCGCAACCCGCTGTGCAGCGTCGCCCTCACCATCGACGAGCGCACGTACCCCAAGCCCAAGGACATGACGCCGGACGAGGAGTTCGCCAAGTTCCTCGACATGTACCCGGCCGTCAAGAGGCAGTTCGACGGCGCCTCGCGCGTGCGGGAGTGGGTGTCCACCGACCGGCTGCAGTACTCGTCGAAGCAGACGATCGGCGACCGCTGGTGCCTGATGTCCCACGCGGCCGGCTTCCTGGACCCGCTGTTCTCGCGCGGTCTGTCCAACACCTTCGAGGTGGTGGACGCGCTGACCTCGCGCCTGATCGAGGCGCTGAAGGACGGCGACTTCTCCGCCGAGCGCTTCGAGTACGTCGAGCGGCTGGAACAGGGGCTGCTCAAGTACAACGACGACATCGTCAACAGCTCCTTCATCTCGTTCTCCCACTTCCGCTTGTGGAACGCGGTGTTCCGGGTGTGGGGCTCCTTCATCAGCCCGGGCACGATGCGGCTGACGCGAGCCCGCCTGAACCACGTGAAGGACGGGGACGTGCGCCACTTCCAGGACCTGGAGGACGCCCGGTACCCCGGTCTGTGGTGGCCGAACAGCGAGAAGTTCAAGACGCTGCTCGAATCGACCGCCGAGACCTGCGAGAAGTACGAGGCAGGTGCCCTGACCGGGGACGAGGCGGCCGACATCATCTTCCGGATGATCAAGGACTGCGACATCGTCAACCCCGCCTTCGGGTGGAAGGACGAGAACCAGCGGTTCGTCGCGCCCTCCACGCTGACGATGGCGCGCTTCCTCTACTGGGCGTCGTTCCAGGCCCCGGACGAGATGAACAACGTGGGCAAGGAGTTCCTCAAGGGGATTCTGAAGGCCGGCGCGAAGGTCAGGAAGCTGCTCTGAGCGAGGCCGGGCGGGTGCCGCAGCCGGATGTGCCGCGGCACCCGCCCGCCCGGTCCTGCCATGCGTGGCTTGCTCCCATCGATTCCACCCTTGAAGGGGAAGCACATGTCCGCAGCGCCCACGTTGATGCACGAACACCAGACGCACCCGATCGATTCGCGAGCCCTGCGTCGCGTGTGCGGGCTCTTCGTGACCGGAGTGACGGTCATCACGACGGCGGCCGACGGCCGGGCCGACGGCACGACGGTCAACTCGTTCACCTCCGTGTCCCTGGACCCGCCCCTGGTGCTCTTCTGCCTCCACCGGCGCTCGCGTCTGCACGAGATGCTGACGGCGAGCGGTGGATTCACCGTCAACTTCCTTTCCGAACGCCAGGAGAAGCTCGCACGGGCCTTCGCCGGACGCCGGCCGGAGGGGTTCCAGGACACGCCGTACCACGAGGGGTCCACGGGCCTCCCGGTCCTGAGCGAGGCACTGGCCTTCCTCACCTGTACGACCGTCGCCGTCCACGCCGGCGGCGACCACGACATCATCGTCGGCGAGGTCGTGGAGCTCGGCGTTCCGCAGCAGGGCGAGGCCCCGCTCGTCTTCTACGCGGGCGCGCTCGGAGCTCTCGACAGCGAGCTCGCCCCGCCCTCACGGCAGGCATCCTGACGTGCGCAGGGTGCTCATCGCCAACCGTGGCGAAATCGCTGTCCGGGTGGCCCGGGCCTGCCGGGATGCCGGGATCGCGAGCGTTGCCGTCTATGCCGACCCGG